>JACMLA010000659.1 GCA_014379815.1 Bryobacteraceae bacterium
CGCGTCTGTCACTGCGCGCTTTTGAGCTGTGCCAGGCAGGGTGGAAATCAAGAGGATAAGGAGGCCGATGACGGTTCGCATGAGGCTCGCTGCATTATAGATGCAACGGCTCTGCCACGCACCGGCGTCGTACAATCGTGCAAGTGGTACGCTCGATCGCCCTGGCTTTGTCATTCGGGATGCTGCTATGCCCCGCCCAAACTTCCCGCAGAAAACCAGCGCCTCCGGCTAAGACAACCTCCGCTCCAGCGAAGACCGTTGTCGTCGATCCCTCCCTGCCATTTCCGCTGGAAACTATCCGCGTCACGGGTAACCAGCAGCTTGCTGAAGCGGAGATCATTCGCATGAGCGGTCTGCAGCCGGGTCAGCAAGTTACCAGGGCCGATTTCGACGCAGCCCAGGCAAAGCTGCTGGCATCGGGATTGTTTGAAACTGTGGCCTACCGCTACGCCCCAGTGCCGAAAGCGCAGGCTTACGCCGCGACCTGGGAAGTGAAGGAAATCCCCCAGTTATTCCCGTATCGGTTCGAAGCGATCGAACTGCCTGAGGCGGAGATGCGCGCCTATCTTAAGAAAGAGGAGCCTCTGTTCCAGGAGAAGCTTCCTGCGACCAAGCCGGTGCTGGAACGGTTCGCCAGAGCTTTAGAGACGTTCGCCGCCTCAAAAAGCAAACCATTGCAGATTACCGGCAAGTTGCTTCCGAACGACAAGGGCGAACTGGAAGTTGTGTTTGTGCCGACCTCACTTCCGGCAGTCGCGCAGGTGACTTTCTTTGGGAACCAGGCGATTTCGTTGGTTACCTTGCAGCAGGCGATTTCCGGCGCAGCCATAGGCGCCATCTACACAGAGCCGCGCTTTCGACAGATTCTGGAGGCCAGCGTCCGGCCTGTGTATGAGGGGCAGGGCTACCTTAGGGTCAACTTCCCACGCCTGGAGGTTACGCCCGCGTCGGATGTTAAGGGCGTGGTCGTCAAGGTAGAGGTATCGGAAGGCGCTGTGTTCAAACTGCGCGACGTGAAGATCACCGGCGAGATGGTTGAGAACCAGAAGCTGGTCAAAGAAGGCGGCTTCCGCTTGAACGAGACAGCCGACATGAAGGCAGTCGCTGAGGGTGCAAAGAGGCTGGAAAAGTATCTAAAACGCCGCGGGTTCCTGAACGCCGAAGCGAAAGTGGAACGCAAGGTAGACGACGCGGCCAAGCAGGTCGATATCGCGATCGGAGTAGACCCAGGGCCGCAGTATCGGATGGGCAAGCTTGAGGTGAGCGGGCTGGATATCACGACAGAACCCGAGGTGCGGAAGATGTGGGCTCTGGCGGAAAAAGCACCGTTTGATTTTGAATACCCAGACATCTTTCTGTCTGAAATGCCGAACGTTCTGGACAACCTTGGCCGGACCCGGTCGGCGATCAAGCCTGACCCGGGAACACTGAAAGTGGATGTCCTGCTGACCTTCATCCCGCCGGAGCGCAAGGTGCCCGACCCTAAACGCGCTCGTCCCGAGAGCGGCCGCTCTGGTGGCCCGGTAGAATTTCCTTACACACCTACCCAAAATCAATAGCTTACAAACCGGAACTTCAGTTGCAGAACTGCGTCCCCGATGCCACAGGCTGATTCTGAAACTCCCGTTCTCTCGTCCGTACAGGAACCCCTCGAACGACTTCTCGCTTACGAACCCGGCACACTTCCGGTGATCTCGCTGTATTTGAATACGCAGGCCGACAAACACGGGCGAGATCCCCGCTATGCGGCATTACTCACCGACGCCAACTCAGCTCGGATCTTTGTGTTCGGCCTTGGGCAAACGCTGGAAACCGAGCAGGTGAAAGGGAAGAAAGTGCACCGCGTGAAGGTCGGCGGCTGGTCGCAGGCGCGGTACCAGCGGCGGGCACAAAACGCCCATCAGAGTCATGCGAAAGATGCGGTAGAAGTCCTGGATCGAATCGTGCGTGAGGAAGACATTTCGTATATCTAGCTGGCCGGGGATCCGCAGATGCTCCCGTTGCTTCAGGAAGAAATGCCAAAGCAACAGGCTGACAAAGTCGTCGATACGCTTCGTCTGGATTTAAAGGCGAGCGATCGGGAAGTCTTCGAAACAACGCTGGCACGCATGAAGGAAGAGGACGTGAAGACCGACGCGGAAAAGGTCGAACGTCTGATGCGTGAGTATCGTGCGCGGGGCCTCGCTTGTGCTGGCCGAGACGATACTCTGGAGGCCCTCGCGAACGGGCAGGTAGAAGAGCTGTTCGTGAGTACAAGTCTGGAAGACGAGCACGAGGAAGAAGAACTCGTGGAAGCAATCCTCGCGACGCGACAGTAACCTTTATTGACGACCCTGCATTATTGGCCGAAATCGATGGCGTTGGCGCTCTGCTGCGGTGGCGTTGATCCATCTGTAGTGCGGTTGCGATATAACCAGTAACGATGACTCTCCTCAATCGACGTTCCTTCCTCGGCGCTGCGGCAGCCAGCACTTTGGCACCCGCCCTGAGTGCCCGGACTCTCAAGACTGTTGGGGTACAGCTGTATACCGTCCGCAGTGTGATCGGGGAAAAGACCGAGGAGACCATAAAAGCCCTGGAAGCGGTCGGGTTTCGGGAAGCCGAATGTGTTTACGGGAACCTGGACAAAGTGTGGAAGGTCCTCAAGCAGACCAGCATTAAGCCGGTCAGCCTGCATCTCGAAACCCAGATGTTCACTAAGAACCAGGACAAGCTGCCGGCTGCTCTGGACGACGCCAAAAGTAAGGGATTTCAGTTTGTTGTTTGCCCCTATATCGCGCAGGAAGACCGTGGTGGAGAGGACGTGATCCGTAGGCTCGGCGAGACTCTGAACAAGGCGGGGGAAGTTTGTCGCAAATCAGGTCTCGAACTCTGTTACCACAATCACGCGTTTGAATTCGCGGAGGCACCAGGTAAAGGCACCCTGCTCGACGTCCTGATGGCAACGGCGGATCCTACGCTCGTCAGCCTGGAACTGGACATCATGTGGTCTCAGGTAGCTGGGGTAGACCCTGTGTCTGTGATCAAGAAGTACGGCAAGAGAATTGCATTGATGCACCTGAAAGATCTGGCAAAGGATACGCCTCAGCGGTTCGATGAAGGCATACCCCGGACCAACTTTCGCGAAGTCGGGACCGGCTTCATTGACTTTAAGTCAGTTTTGAAGGCTGCCCAGAGTGCGGGCGTGCGCCACTATTTTGTGGAGCAGGATCAGACGCCAGGTAATCCGGTTGAGTCACTGCGCCAGAGCTTTGCCAATCTCGCAAAACTGAACTTCTGACTTACTTCACAGTTAGCCAGCGTCCAGCGTGAAGTAAGTACTAAGGTACTGTAAGTACCGTTACTGAAGTTCAATCCGCAACAAGCTACAATCCCTGAGCGAGGTCCCAGCAGGACCACCGCAAAGTTACATTTAGGTGGTCGATCGGGTCCGGATGGTTTTGTAACATCCCCGGCCCCGGATCCATTCGTGACCGCGCAGGGGGCGGTCTCTATGGCTTCAGCCGTTGTTACACGGTCGTATGAGCTTGTGTCGAGGCCGCCCGCTGCGGTTCATATCCCGGCACTCGATGGCATCCGGGGAATCGCAATTGCGATGGTGCTGGTGGTCCACTTATGGCCGCTGCCATGGGTACCGCCATTCGTCCATTTGCTGGTAGCTGGAGTTGATTTATTCTTTGTACTTTCGGGCTTTCTGATCACCGGTGTACTTATAGATCACCGGGGACGCGCTAACTACTTTCGGAACTTCTATGCGCGTCGTGCGCTGCGACTTACTCCCCTCTACGTAAGTTACCTTCTTTTAATCGCTTTCGCTCTCCCTGCCCTGCACAAAGCAATCGCCCCGAAACTGCCGCACTATAACGGCAACTGGTGGATGTTTGTAACCTACACCTCCAACTGGTTCCCGCATCTTCGTCCGCCCTATCTTGAGCACCTGTGGAGCCTCGCGATAGAAGAGCAGTTCTATCTTGTCTGGCCGTTGTTAGTGGCATTTCTCCCGCTCTCCCGGTTGCCGTACGCATGCATCGGGGTTGTGATAGGTTGCTGCGTATTTCGGGTAGTCAGTGCCACGCAGGGTGTCCCCGCTTTCGACCTTTATTACGCCACTTTTGCCCGCGTGGATTGTATGGCGTTTGGAGCGATCGTCGCCTGCGGTTTGCGGGATGAAGATTTCGGCCGGACCCTCAGGAAGTTCGGCAAGGCCGCAGTAGTGTTGGCCACCGCTGCTCTGATGGTGGATCTGTCTCTATCCGGGGGAACTCTGCCTTCCGCGATGCCGATGCGTCTGATCGGGCAGCCCGCCATTTCAATACTCTTTGCAGCCGCAGTGTACTTTGCCGCGACCAGGCCTCTCCCGCAGCTGGAATGGAGGCCGTTTCGAAGCCTTGGGAAGTACAGCTATTGTATATATTTGTCGCATCTCGTCATTGGCCACCACATTTCTTTGCTGGCGGCCGTTATGATTCGAAGTTTTCCGGATAGATCGCATCACATCTGGATCATGCTGGCAGCTTTTGTAGTGACAATCACCCTGATTATCTGGACCGCCCGCTTAAGCTGGATCTGGCTCGAAAAGCCAGTACTGAGTTTCAAGCGGTACTTCTGAATGACCAGGGCTTGAAAGGCTAAAACAAAACACCACAGCTCTGTTTTACTGTTTACAATGGTGTTTTAGCGGAGGCTTTTCCTGTTCACTGCTCTCATTCTGCTTCAGGTTAGTATCTGGGACTCCGTTGGTAGCGCCGGTCCCCTGTCGTGGACGGTACTCGCAATCCTGCTGGTTCTTTCGCTGTTTTCCTGGACGATCACCTTTGGCAAGTGGAGTCGCCTGCGCGCCGCGAGCACATCAAGTGCTCAGTTTGTGCGTGCCTTCCGGAAGGCGAATAATCTCCAGTCGGTTGCCCTCGCGATGGAGCAGTTCCGATCTTCGCCGATGGTGACAGTGTTCGATTACGGCTATACCGAAGTAGAGCGGCAGGTCAAAGCAAGGGGTACACTCACCAATCAGGCCGCCCTCGAGCGCACGCTGCAACTCGGCATCAGTGAGGAAATGGCCCGTCTGGAGCACCAGATGAACTGGCTGGCTACCACTGCTACGGTGTCGCCCTTTATTGGGCTGTTTGGGACTGTGTTCGGAATCATACGGGCATTTAGCTCAATGGGAGAAGCAGGCAGCTCCAGCCTTCGGGCGGTCGCGCCTGGAATTTCCGAAGCTCTGATTGCAACAGCATTCGGTCTGGCGGCAGCCATCCCAGCTGCGGTCGCCTACAACTACTTCGGGCATCTGATCCGGGAATTCGGCGGACGCATGGAAGACTTCTGCCTCGAGTTTCTGAACCTGGCGGAACGCAGTTTCGAAGAGTAATCCATGGCGTTTTCAACAATCGGCAGCGGTGGAGGGTCGCTCGGAAGACGCGGACGGTTCCGTGGCGGCAGCGGTACTTTGTCGGAGATGAACGTGGTTCCGCTGGTTGACGTGGTACTCGTTCTGCTGATCATCTTTATGTTGACGGCCCACGTCATGGAGTTTGGGCTCGAAGTCGAGGTGCCGAAGGTTAAGCAGGTCAGGGAAACCGCCGAGGAACTCCCGGTCATCACGATTAGCAAAAATGGCGAAGTGTATCTCGGCGACAAACCGGTGAATATCAACCTGCTTGGGGAAGAAGTCACTAAGCGGTATCCGCGGTCTAAGGGCGTTTATCTGCGCGCGGACAAGGGAACGGTATGGGATCCGATCGCCCAGGTAATTAGTTTTCTGGGAGAAGCCAAAATCGACGTCAAAGTAGTAACACAGCCGGAAGATGAGGCGAACCGTCCGCGAAGACGCTAATCCTCATAATACATGCCCGCCCAAGCTGACAGCTTCGACCTCCGTGAGCCGCTCGCCGGGCCGCTGCTGCGTTCTCTGGGATTACATATCGGGCTTGCCGCATTGGTCGCCGGGTGGTCCTACCTGCAGCTTAGCGGACGTGTCGAGAAGTGGGGTGACCCAAAGTCGCTGGGCGGCGGTGCGGTCACAATTACTCCGGTAAGCATCCCGTTGCCACCCCGGCAGGGTCGTGTCAACCGCGTGGCCAATGATACCGAGTCGCAGGTGCCGTCGGATCCTAAGCCTGTTCCTAAGCCAATCCAGAAAGCACCTGAGCCGGATGCCATCGCAATCAAGGGTCGGGAGCCGCAACAGAAGTCCAAACCACAGGCCGCGACACCGCAGAAGTACACCAGCGTCCCGGACCCTAAGCCGAATCAGGTGTACAGCCAGACCGGGCAGGCGTTGACCTCTCCCATGTTCTCGCAGGCTCCGGGCGGCGGGGGTGTGGGGTCCGGATCGGTAAGCCCATTTGGAAACCGGTTTGGCTGGTATGAGCAACTGCTGCGCGAGCGTGTCGCGAGGAACTGGCGTTCGCAGGATCTGGATGCGCGCATTCGCGACCGCGTATCGGTAAGCTTCGAAATCGCGCGTGATGGGTCGATCAGCAAAGTCCGTATCGCGCAATCCAGCGGTAACTTCACACTGGACCAGTCCGCGCAGCGGGCCATCGTGCAGTCCAACCCATTGCCGCCTTTACCCCGCGAATTTGAGCGTGACGTCGCTAACATCGAGTTTTGGTTTGGTCTCCAGCAATGAAGAAATCTCTTTCGATTGTTCTCTCGCTTTCTCTTATCTCGATTGCTGCTCTTGTAGCGCAGGACAGCATTGTGATTACGCTGATCGATAAAGGCGGCAAAGGTGCCATGGCGGTCCCGGAGTTCCGTGGGTCGGCAGAAGCGCAAACGCTGATGTCTGTCTTCAATACAAATCTGTGGGACGAATTGGAGGGCTCAGGCCTGTTCCGGATGGTGCCCCGGACGTCTTATCCTCTGAACGTTCCACAGCGCCCGGAAGACTGGTTGCCGGAAGAATCGCGCGCGGCGACCGCCTCCTCCCGTCCTGGAACGCCGGCAGCGACTGCTGCGACACGGGAGCTCGGAAAACGATTGCGCGACTGGAGCGGACCGCCTGTAAGTGCGGCCTACATGCCGATCGGCTATACGGCGGTCCAGAGTGGCCGGCTGGTCCTGTACGGATGGTTATACAACGTGTCGCAGCCCGATACCGCGAATGCCCAGGTGTTCGGCAAAGTCTATAACGCGTCGCTGGATGAAACCGGTGCCCGCGACATTGCACGGCAATTCGCATCCGATATCCTGCAGCGATTTGGCGCGACCAGCCTTATGGGGTCGAAGATAATCTTCGTCTCCACGCGCACAGGCTCAAAAGAAATCTGGTCGATGGATTATGACGGATCGAATCAGAAAGCAGTCACTTCCTACAAGTCCATCTCTACGACTCCGGCCGTGGCTCCGGATGGATCGAAGGTGGCGTTTACCGGATTTGTGCGAAATAAGCCCGAGATTCTGGTGCATTCTCTCCTGACCTCGCGACGTCTGCCATTCTACAATCAGGACGCATCTCTGAACGCGACGCCCGCGTTTACTCCCGATGGCAACAATATTCTGTTTGCGTCTACTGCGGGGGGAGGATACGCACAGATTTATATGTGTAACTCGGATGGCAGAAATTTGCGTAGAATTACTTCTGTTCGTGCCGTGGAAGTCGAGCCAAAGGTCAATCCAAAGAATCCTTCTGAGGTTGTATTTGTGTCCGGTAGATCCGGACCGCAGCAAATATATAGAATGAATATTGAAGGCACAGATATCACCCGGTTAACCAGCGGAGAGGGTGAGGCTTCCAATCCGTCGTGGCATCCGGAAGGTCAGCACATTGCGTTTGCGTGGACCCGCGGCTTTGAGCCAGGCAACTTCAACATCTTCGTGATGGATGTTGCCAGTCGGCGTGTGGACCAGTTGACGCACGGTGCGGGCCGGAATGAGAATCCTACCTGGGCCCCGGACGGCAAGCACCTGGTGTTCTCTTCGAGGCGTGGTGGGCGTACGCAGATTTACACCATGCTCGCCGATGGAACTCAGATAAAGCAGTTGACCATGCAGGGCGACAACACAATGCCTGTGTGGAGTAAGTAGAAAGCGACATAGCATTCGACAAAGAGGGTTGAGGGAGAGGGAGTCACAGGAATGAGACTTAAACAATTAGTTAGCCCAAAGAATCCCAGTGTCCTGGTCCTGGCACTGACATTGAGTTTGTTCGCGGTTGGTTGTAAGAAAAAAGTTGCCGCACCGCCCCCACCGCCTGCTCCAATAAAAGAAGCAGCAACAATACCGCCTCCGGCAAAGCCGCGTATCAGCAGCTTTACGGCTGAACCTTCAGCGATTGAACGGGGCCAGGCCTCTACCTTGAGGTGGAGCATCTCCGGCGACGCAACAGATATCCGGATTGAGCCTGCGATCGGCGCTGTGAACGCCAGTGGCAGCCGCCAGGTTTTCCCGGGCAGCACGACAACTTACACTTTGACCGGCACCGGACCCGGAGGCACAGTTACCGAAACGGCGACGGTGAACGTAACGGCGCCTACTCCACCGGCAACGGTTGCACCGCCTCCTGCGAAGAGGTCACTGTCCGAGATTTTGTCCTCTGACATGCAGGACGCGTTTTTTGATTACGATCAAAGCTCGGTCCGCGAAGATGCGCGTGCTGTTCTTACCAAAGACGCAGACGTGCTGAAGGGTCTGTTCAACGACTACCCGGGTGCTGTGATCGTCGTCGAAGGTCACGCCGATGAGCGTGGCTCGGCCGAGTACAACCTGGGTCTTGCCGATCGCCGCGCCACCGCTGCCAAGGAATTCCTGGTAGAGCAGGGCGTGTCGGCTGACAAATTGAGACCTGTCAGTTACGGCAAGGAACGTCCGCAATGTACAGAGTCCGACGAGGGCTGCTGGCAGCGTAATCGACGGGCGCATTTCTCTGCCGGGCAGTAATCCATCCAGTCAACGTATGTAAGCCGGAAGCTCTCGAAGTTTCCGGCTTTACCCCCAGGAGTTCCGACTAATGCTTCCGTTCTTCCGAATTGTTTTCATCCTCTCCGCTTTGTCATGTATCGCTTTTGCCGCACCCTCCAAAGAGCTGGTGCAAATTCAGCGCGACATCGCCCAGTTACAGGACCAGATTCGTCAAATGCAGAGTGCCATGGAGGAACGTATCAAATCGCTGACAGCGCTGGTACAGCAGACGATCGATACCTCGGGCAAGACCAACACTTCTCTTTCCAGTTTGCAGACAGGGCTCTCGCAGCAGCTGGCCACTCCGATCACTGGTGTAACCGCGAAGGTAGATCAGATGAGCACCGAATTTCAGGGCGTTCGAGAGAACGTGACTGCGATGAACGAGACGCTCACAAAGGTCCAGGCTCAGCTGATTGACCTCAGCAATGCGGTGAAAGTACTGCAAACCCCGGTCGCCCCTCCTCCGTCCGCGTTTCCTTCTCCGGGCGGGTCCACGTTGCCAGGAGGGATGCCAGCAGGCGGACCTCCCGCCGGTCTCTCGGCAAAGCAGATCTACGATCAGGCGATGGCGGATCGAAGCCGGGGCAATTTCGATCTGGCTACGCAGGGCTTCCAGGAATATCTGAAATGGTTCGGCGATTCCGAGCTCGCTCCGAACGCGCAGTTCTATATTGGCCAGATCGCCTATGACAAGAACGAATTTCCCGGAGCCATCCGTGCGTTCGACACGGTGCTGGAAAAGTACGGAGAAAACAACAAGAGCGCGGATGCAACCTACATGAAGGGCATGGCGCTATTGAAGTCCGGACAGCGAACTCAGGCGGCTCAGGAATTCCTGACGGTGATCCAAAAGTACGGCAACTCAGAAGTGGCTTCCAAGGCAAAGACTCAGCGCAAAGCACTTGGCCTGAGCGTTCCGTCTGCAAACGCTGCCCCCCGCCGCCGGTAATGCTTCTCCTTGCTGCTGCAGTTCTCACCGCCCATCTGGGATCCACTCCAAAACTGGACGGAGTCATTGCGAAGGGCGAGTACGCCGATGCAACTCCGCTCCGTGGTGTCACTGGTTGGGCGGCGCAATTCACGCCAACAGTGGATCCCGGAGACTTGTCTCTGCAGGGCTGGGTCAAGCATGATGGAGCGCGATTGTACTTCGCGTTCGACGTTACCGACGACGTGCTGTATGGGCTGGACACTGCTCGCTGGCTTCCCAATAACAACCCGAAAGCGCATCAGCTAACCCGCGAGGGCTATCCGTGGTTTGGGGACGAAATGGAGGTCCTGGTTAACTCCCGTAACAAATGGATAGGCGATGAGAGCGCGGCAGGCAACGGAGCGTCGTGGCAAATGGTGTGTAATCTCACCAAGAGCCGGCTCGGAGGCATAGGTGTCGGCGGCTTGCTGGAAGGTGAACCGAGAAGTATCGAAGCTGCCTGGAACACCTACGCTGCCTGGATCAAGTCAGGTGCGCAACAGTGCGTAGCCAAACCTAAACCCGGAAGAGGCGGCTATGTCATCGAGTGGTCGATCGCGTTTCAACCGTGTCTCGAGATTAGCCCGGGTGAATTCTACGATCCCAAAAAGCACGGCAGACGCGAGGTCGGACTGAACATCGCTCTGGGTGATCTCGACCAAAAGGAACGCGGTGCGGGAAACTTCGGTAACTTCCATCACGAAGACTGGTGGTCAGGAGCAAAGGACGTCCGCACCCAGTTACGCCACTTCGGCACTCTGGTTCTCTCCCCGACTTCGCTACAACCGCAGTAAGGCGGCTCGAGAATTTAGCCTTTGCGGTGCTGCAACTTACCGAGCCACGACCGTGAGGGAGTGGGCCCATGGAGGCCTTTTTACAGCAGCCTGCTAGCTAGAGCAAAGGTCCGGGGTAATCAGGCCCTAGAGCGTCAGCGTGATCCCGCGCCAGAGTCCGGATGAACTCCACGTGAAGGTAGTCGACCATGGACGGAGAGGTCTCAAAAAACTCGCGGCGGAACTCGCTTCGGGCAGCTTCGATTTCCACACGGAACATCCCATACAGATTACCGGCAGCTCTGGCATCCCGGACGCGGTTGATGTGATTCAGCAGCAGCTCGGCGACACGATTGCGCGCGAAACGCTGCGCGCGGAGATGCGTTTCCTGTTCCGGACGGCTCAGATCCGACCAGCCGGGCTTGGGAGGAATCGGTTCGATGATCACGGGTTCCGGCGGTAGTTCCAGGTGTGGCGCGGCCAAAGTTGCCAGCAACTCCAGAGAGCTCACATCGGTCCCTGCCTCCGGCGACACGGCAGCCATAACTCCCAGGGCCTTGTCATGCGCGACGAGAGGAATCAGAAAGACACGCGAGTTTTCAGGAGCGCGAAGCTGCTGGAGTACCGCTTCCGACAGTTCGCCGGCGGTAGCCTCCGCCACGACCGTATCTTTCGATTCCAGCGCGTTCGCAAGGGCCGGCGCGGAGGTGAGATCCAATTCCGATTCTTCCAGAACCACAGCGGACGGACTGAACTCAGATGCAGAACTAATCAGGGTTGCTTTGACTTCATCGCGGGAAGAAGCCATACGCAAACGTCTTGCCACATTATTCAGCTTTTCAATGGAGGCGCGGGTAGCTTCACCCCATGCCTGCGATCGTGCCTCGGCGCGGGACTCGGCACTCGCTTGTGCGCGAGCCGGTTCCAGCTGCTCATCGGCCAGCTGCTGTGCCCGAAGCTGAAGCGCCTCGTTATAACGCTCTCGCAGACGCTCCTCTACCTCGTGGAAACGTTCTGCGTAAATTTGCTGAAGAGTCTCAAGCCAGCCCGACTCCAGCTGTTCCCGTACTTTCTCGAGGTGCAGTTGCCAGGCGGCTTGCACTTGCTCCCGCGCAAGCGTTCCCGCATCGGAGACCGCCTGCGTCAAATCTGGTACGTACTCAGCGTGCATCGGTGTGTCGTTGACCGGGTCCATAAGCAGGAAGCTCCATTATCGCCAGTCGCGGCGAAGCTATCGGTCCGCTGACTCGCAGCATCCGTGTGGTTGAGGCAAGGTCTACCAGCAGCCTGCCATCGGGCTGGGTCGCGCCTTCGCCGTTGAAACGCTCTGTCCCGAGTGCGGCCTGCAAACTGGCAAAGCGAATCTGGGGTCCATTGCGGGAGATGTTGACATCGAACGTACCGGAAGCGGAGCGAAGCGTTTCCGGGGCAAAGACCACCGAGCGGGCCTGAAATTGTCCTTCCGCTTTCAGGTTCGCAAGAACGTCGAGACCCGCTCCCTCAGAGGAAAGAGAACCGTCCAGATCGACGTGCCCCGTTTTCCATGAGGCATTTTTCAGGGTTCCCGTAAGCTCATATTGCGGTGCGGATCGGGTCAGATCCATGGCAACTTCTGCTGCCAGGGCGCCCTCATCGAGACGCGCTTCCAGACCTGTCAGTTGTACCAGACCACCAGTCCAGACGACGCGCGACCGGACTCCCCGGAACCTGAGATCTCCCGCGGAAAGCATTCCAATCCGCAGGCTCCCCGATGCACGTCGCTCCTTGAGCCAGTCTGGCATCGGAGATCTCCAGCGAAGCGTTCGTGCCAGAAATCCATAACCGCCCCGCTGCAGGGTGGGCAAGAGAATGCGTTCTACCTCTTCGGCATCTGCCTGAGGGATTGTGAGGTTGAACTGGTGAGGGCGTGTTTGTTCCGGATCGTATCGATAGTCGCCGAAGAATTCCACCTTACCGGCCACCGCGCGCAAGCGATTGACAATCAGACGTTCGCCATCGGTATCTACCTCCGCCGTCGCAATCCTGACTGGTAAGGCCAGCCCAGGGACCACGGTGGTTGTATCCCGAAGCCCGACGCGCGCTTTCCATTGGCCCGCTTTTCCGTCCTCCGCGAGGTAGTGCAGCGTTCCGGTCCACGTGCCGCCGCGAAACCGGTCGAGCAGGGGAACTGCGATTCCATAGACCCTTGGACCGACTCGCATAGAGCGTGCCATTAGCTGCACCTCCATGTTCTGGCGGAATGGCGCATAGCGCGCTTCGATCCTTGCATTCTCCAGATCGGCTGGCAGTAGCCGTATCTCGTCTCCGGTGATTTCCAGTGACGCCAGATCCAATCGGAATTGCGGCCCGCCTTCCAGCTGGAACTGTGCATTCTCTACTGCGATCTGCCCCGTCATTCCAGTAGCTGAGCCGTAGCGCACCGATCCATCGACTCTTCCATCGGCTTTCATAGCTGGGGGAACTGGCGCGCCCATGTGTTTAGCGAATTCAATCAGATTCGCCGCGGGCAGCTTCTCCAGTGTGGCTTCGATCAGCCATTCCGGCTTTACCAGAGCTCCGGAGACAAGCAGGTGGAGCTTCATCGGCTCCTCGGCTTGCATTTCCAGGCGCTGTGTTGCGAGGTCGAAATTACCTCGGTACGCAGCCGAGTAGACCCCGGCCCTGCCTGGGTTGAGATCCCAGCGATGCACGTCCTCCAGTTCAAACCTGCCGGAAAACCGTGGATGGCTGAGAGGCCCCTGAATTTTCGCGCGCGACGCAATGGATCCGTGCAGCCCAAGGTTCTGGCCTCGCACCAGCGTGACCAGTTCTTCTACAGGACTTTTATCCAGCTGCGCGTCAAAGTCGATCTGACCCGCTGTGATCCGGCCGCGTCCGCGAAACGCACCATAGCCCTGTTGCGACCGATCGGTTCTGGCGGGTGCACACGAGAACCGGATTTCCACGCCATCGCGTTCCGGAGTGACGACCAGATCGGTATCGGTCAGATAGAAGGCCGACTTGGTATCCCCGAATTTGAAATTGATCCGGCCACCGCTGATCCGAATCTCCGGCAGCCTCTGGCCGAGGGGAGTATCGGCGCCCGCCAGAAGCGCTATGGCATTCCAAGGTGCATCGGATGGCTTGACCAGGTTCAGGCTGGGATCCACAAACCGTACCGCGGCGAAGGAGAGACGGCCTGTCCAGAGCGATTGCAAACTGACTGTAGTCTGCAATTCAGGTACGTTGGCGAACGGCTCGAGGCCCGCAGACGGATCGTCGTAGATGACTACCTTGCCTACGCTAAAACCGGGTCCGCGGAAAAGATTGATGTGTGCATCGCCGTAGATCTCGACCTTGCGATGCAGGCTGCGCTCGAGCCCGATACGGATCTGCTCCCGGTACTGATCCACGCGGATCAGAGGCGCGAAAATACTGCCCGCCAGCAGCAGCGCCACACCGCTGAGCGCAAGTTTGACGGGCCGGTTCACGTCAGAGAATTCCCTGCGTGATTGCCCGGTACGCTTCGGGGTCGTCCACATCCAGAAGAATACCAGGGTCGTCTACGTCCACGTAGCGGGTCCTACCGGCATGGCGATGCATAACCACGCGAGCGGTCTCAGTTTCGTTGAGTGCAAGAAACTCCGGAATCAGGGTCGTCGGAATCAGGACCGGGTGCCCATGCCGGCCGTTGTACTCCGGCACCACAGGGTAAGGCCCGGCATGCTCGCGCACCGATGTTACCGAGGATTCCCGGATTGATGGATAGTCTACCGGCGTGAAGAACACATAATCGGCCATGGGTTCCGAGCTATAAACTTCTTGCAAACCGCATTGCAGCGAGGTCAGCTGCCCTCGTTCCGGATCTGTATTGATCACGAACGTTGCCTCTCTCC
>JACMLA010000006.1 GCA_014379815.1 Bryobacteraceae bacterium
CAAACTGCCGCTCGATGATGCAGAACTGCTGGCCGCCTATCGGAACGCGTTCCGGGCGCACGGTCTTGGTCCGGCAGGTACATGCCTGGACGTTTTGCACGTAAATTACCTGAAGAACGACAAGCTGGGTCAGAAATGGGTTGTGGATGGAATTCGGCTGACCAAGGAGCTTGGTGCCAGGGTGATGCTGTTGCCCTTCTTCGGCAACGGCAAGCTGGAGACGCAAACCGAGAAAGACTATATAGGCGAAGTTTTGCGTGATATTGCACCACAAGCGGAGAAGGCCGGCGTAATTCTCGGACTGGAAGACACGATCTCGGCCGAGGACAACGTTCGTATCGTGGAGCGAACACGATCCAAAGCTGTGATGACGTACTACGACATTGGCAATTCCACCGCGAATGGGTTTAGCGTGGCGCGAGAGATTGAGTGGCTTGGCAAGAACAGGATCTGCCAGATGCACTTTAAGGATAATCCCCACTACCTCGGTGAGGGTCCTGTTAACCTGACCGACATACTCCGGGCGGTTTCGCGTATTGGGTTTGCAGGCTTTGCGAACCTTGAAACAGATTCGCCATCGAAGTCCGTCGAGCCCGACATGAAGCGTAATTTATCTTACGTGAAAAAGGCAATTACCGAGGTCTAGGTGAGCATTGGCGAAACACGAACGTAATGGTTTCTCTCTCACGGTGACATAATTTCGCCTTGATTTGTGTGAACTGCCGTACCTCTATTGGAAATTGTAAGTTCTTCGGAACGCATGGAGTTAGCACGTTTGCAGGGTGTAGACCCAGGGATCCCTCACCCCTTTCCGGCAGCGTCAAAGGGCCCGCTTAAACCTGTATGACAAAGAATCCTGTTGACATGCAACCGGGTCGGGTTTACTCTGCGGTTTAAGGTTTAAAGCTTTTTTACTGACAACTACCGGCGGGTGTACAGATCGTTCATGATCCGCTGGAGAAGGCAGGGGTCCGCGCATGACCTTTCAGGTGGGTGAGAAAGTAGTTTACCCCAATCATGGGGTGGGTACCATTGAAAACATCAGTACTCGAGCCTTTGGCTCCAGTCAGGAGCACTTCTATCTCCTCCGATTAACCTACAACAGCATGACAGTGATGGTTCCGTTTTCGCACGTCGCCGACGTGGGTCTTCGGAAGGTCACCCGTGCTGGAGAAATTGCCCGGGTGCTGGCATTCTTAGCTGCTGGCCCGGTCAAGTTCAGCGCAGACTGGAAGGTGCGCTACAAGGTGAGTTCGGAGAAGATGCGAAGCGGTGCCTTGCCGGAGATTGCCGAAGTTTTCAAAGTGCTGACGATAATCCAGGCGGAAAAGCCGTTAAGTTTCCGCGAAAAGAAAATGCTCGATTGCTCGAGGCGTATGCTGCTCTCGGAAGTCTCGATTTGTCGCGGTATCAACGAAGCCGATGCTGTGGATCTGCTGCGAAGTGCTCTGTCCAAGGCCGGTCTCCCTATGCCTGAAGCTCTGTAGTCTTCTCCTTCATTAGTAACGGGTGAGCACTACTTAGGTGTCTCACCCCCTCCCGCCAAAAAAACCCTGCCAGTTCCGTTCACTTTTTTTGAATCCTGCCTGTGGATATCGCGAGATGTCGGTTGAAAGTGGCTCTCCGGAACTGAAAAGCGTTGACGATGGAGATACTTACATGCTCTAATGGCAGCGTATCGTCCGCTGCTTTCCGGTGAGTGTAGTCTGCCACACCATCTTCTTGACGACGAGTTTCGAGGATGATAAGACTGTGCTGACTGGATTTTGGCAGGCGAGGCGGAATTCTTCTGCAAAGAAGGAGTCCCGCGAGCACAGACAGAAGTATAAGAACGAGAAGTCTAAAATCCGGGTCCAATGAGGCTCAGGTTAAAAGAACTTCCATCAATTCAAGTTAAGTCTTGACCTTTCACAAGGAGAAGGAATTGGAAATGGTTGCTTTCCGCAAGTTGTTTCCTGCGCTATCCGTAGGTGCTTTGCTCACATTGGGCGCATCTTCGGCATTTGCGCAGACTCCGTTAACATGTCAGGCTAATTCCGGCGTTGCACCGAACCTGCGCGCTGAAGGCCTTACTGAACTCACTGGTGATCTCGTGTTGAACTGCACCGGCGGCGCCGTCGGCCAGAACTTCTACGTGAATATTCAGGTGTTCTTGAACACAAACGTTACCAGCCGTCTTAGCGGCGGTAGCACATACGATGCGTTGCTGATGATCGATGAACCGGGTACGGCTACAACCAACCCGTTTTGCGTGTCGCCAAGCACCGCCGCAAACTCAACAACATCTAACGGCACTGGTTTAACCGGCCAGTTAGGCGCTGGCGTTGGCTTCACCTGCGGTGCCTTTGTTTCGCCAACCCTCGGGGCGGCTCAGCAGACCGGAACTTACAACGTCTTTCGGGGTACTCGTCCGACAGTAAGCTCCGATAACTCTGTCCTGTGGTCTGGTATTCCGATTATTGCTCCTGGCACCACGGGCGGTGTCAGCAACGGCACTCGCCGTATCCGCATCACCAACATTCGCGCGAATGCTTCCAGCATCGGCTCCGCTGCAAGCGGTCTCCCGAACCAGTTGATCGCATTCATATCGACATCTCCGCAAAGCACGCTGGCGATCGACAACCCACAGCAAACTGTCGGTTTCGTTCTGCAGGGTCTCGCGTTTGATGCACGAAGCTGTGACAACGGCGGTCGCCCGAGCGATGCCTTGTTCCAGTGCGCTTCTGTTAACCCGGATCGCTTTACCTCGCCGACCTCTGGCACGCTGAGCGATGCCAACAGCATCCTGGGTCTTCGCTTCCGTGAAGGCTTCCCGACTGCGTTCAAGCCGCGCATCATCAGCACACCCACTGGTACCATCCCCCGCAATCAGACGGTCTCGCTGCCTGGAGACGTCTTCAACTCGGAATCCGGGTTTGTTAACCCAGCTACTGGTAATGATGGCGTGGCCGACAGCGGTACCCGTCTTCGAGTTGTGTTCAACAACGTTCCTACCAATCTGCGTTTGTTTGCCAGCGTAGCTAGTTTGACGTCACTGTCCACCAGCGCTTCTGCAGTCCTGGTCACAACTGATACTGCGGGCGCAACGCCTTCGAATCCATCTGCTGGTGCGCCAGCCCCGACTGCACCTCCGGGAGCTGTGACACTGAGCTGCACCTCGAGCCTTTCCTCCAGCGCAATTGAAGTTCCGCTGGTGAGCGCTGGTACCGACCAGGGCAACACCGGTACTGTGGTTTGGGAAGTCGTCAACGCCGACCCGAACACCCTTGACACCATCTTCTTCCAGGTTGGTATCGCCTACACCGCGACCGGCACCAGCCGTGTTGGTACGGGTACGGCAACTGTAACTGGTACCTTTGCGCCGCTCTACACGGCCGCCGGTGCTGGCTCAGCCACCTTCATCACTCCGTCTATCCCGCGCTTCTCGCCCGGTACGGCGGCACCTGGAACACTCTTCGCTATCGCACTTTGCCAGACGAATCTGCTGTACCCGTTCGTGACCAACCAGGCTGGTTTTGATACAGGCCTCTCGATCGCGAATACATCGCAGGATCCGTTCTCGACCAATAACCAGAATGCCGGACGTTGCACGATGAACTACTACGGCACGCTGGCCAACAACACTCCGCTGACCACCACAAGCGAACGTACGGATCGCGATGTGACGGCCGGCCAGACGCTCACGATGGTTCTGTCCACCGGCGGTGGATTCGGTCTGCGCGGTAATCCTGGAATGCAGGGTTACATCATCGCTCAGTGCGACTTCCGCTTCGCCCACGGCTTTGCCTTCATCACTGACGGTCCTATCGGTCAGGCTCGCGTGGCAGAGGGCTACCTTGCTCTCGTGCTCGACGGCCAGCGCTCCGACAGCGCCCTCCGTGGCGTAGTCAACGGCGAAGCTCGCGGCCACTAAGCGACGCTTCGATTTGCAACCTGAAAGGAGGGAAGGCAACTTCCCTCCTTTTTGTTTTTCACCTGCCGGTAACCCCCAGATGCCTGCCTATTTCCATTTCCGGTGATAGACTGAGAAAGCCCCGCGTCCACACAGGCCGTTACCTGGCCTATTTGTCACTCCATTTTTGAGGTGTGTATGCAATTCAAGCGGTTCGGTATTTCCGCAGCCACGATCTGCCTGTTGACTCAGGCCGCGATCGCTCAGAACGTATTCCTGACTCCACTGGATGCAGCCAGTACTCAGCTCAGCAGTATCAACGGAGAGCCTTTCAGCTTCAGCGCTACGTTCAACTCTGTTACGGCAACGTACTCCGTGCTTCAGACTGCAGATCCCCAAAAGTTTTATGCAATTGGTACGGGCTCTATTGACAATGTAGGAGTCTTAACCGGGCGCTTCCCCGGCCTGGGCCTGACCCGTCGGATTGCAGTGGGCACAGCAGTGACTGGGGCCGACGTTTCTCCAGATGGGCGGCGCCTGCTGCTGGCAGGCCCTAATGGACTTGCCATCGTCGACGCCGGTAATGACTCGGTCCTTGCAGCGGCGGGCAGCATCGCTGTCGGCGCAACTCCCATTGACGTTGTCTCCAGTATTGATTCGCGCTATGCGTTCGTGCTCAGTCCGGCTTCCCGACAGCTGACTTCCGTCAATCTTGCCAACAACGCCATTTTGCGAACGCTTGAAATTCCGGTGTCTGCAACTTCGGTTCGTGTTGCACCGACCGGCCTTGTGTACGTTACTGCGACTTCGATTGTTTATGAGATTGACCCCGAAACATTGGCTATCCGATCGAATATTCCGGTCAGCGGTACACCACAGGCACTGCAGTTCACGCCGAGTGGTCAGTTTGCGCTTGCCCGGAACTCCGGTAGTCAGACGGGTTTTGGTATTTCGGTTATCGACGTAGCGAATCGCCGGTCTGTGGACACAAGCGGAACGACGCCTCTGAACCGATTCACGATCGTAGACGACACATTAGGGTATGGCGTGACCTCCACCGGGGGCCTAGCTGAGATCAGAATTGCTTCCAACGGGGTTCTCTCCCTGCTTCAGCCAACACTCACAGGGATCATCCCATCCAGCATTACCGATGTTGCCGCCAGCGGCGAAGTGCCGCGCAGTCGCTTCGTCTTCGTCTCTTCCGGCAACCAGGTGTATCGCATCAACACGGCCACCTCTGAAATCTCCGCCGGTAGCTCCGCCGGATACTCGGGAAATCTGATCTCGCTTGTACCGCCCAGCAATAACGTCGTCGCGGGGCTTATCGGTTACAACACCAATCAGACGGTGCCCGGAGGTTCCGTCTCTCTGCCGTTGATCGCTCTGGCCTATGACGCAAACGGCGCGCCGTCGATTGGTGCCAATGTTTCGTTTTCGACGGCGGCGGTAGAAGTCGTCCTCTCCAATCCGACCACGACTACCAATTTTTCAGGGTTTGCTTCGACGACGGTGACCGTTCCGGCTAACCGAACGGGCGCGTTTCCTGTGACCGCCCAGGTTGGTGGCCGAAGCCTTACCTTTACAATCACCATTGGTGCTCCGGGAACCGGTGGTCCAGGAGGAACTCAGTCCCAGTTTCAGGTAATTAGCGGACAAGGTCAGGTTCTGGTGGCCGCATTCGGCTCCACCGACTTCCAGGAACCTCTTCGAGTGCGCTATACGGATACTTCCGGGAGGCCCATTCCGGGCGCTCAGATTGCGTGGAGCCTTATCGAAGGTCAGGGTGCTCAGGGTACCTTACGTGTTCTCAATGGCGGATTAACCAACGACAACGGAGTCTCCGAAGCTAATATCACTGCGGGGTTTTTGCCCGGTGCAAATACTCCAATTGGCGGTTACACCATTCGTGCCCTTGCTCCCAACAATCAGGAACAAATCATCTATGTCCGCTTTGTTCGCCGACAGGGGGACATCGGCGGAGTCCAGGTGGCTCCTAATGTCACTCCGGGCGCAACCATAACGGCGCGCAGCGGCGAAACAGTAGTCAATGCTTTGTCGTTCTCTGTCCGGTCTTTGCTCGACGGAGTAGCGATTCAGTTCGCTGGGTTGCGAGTCGATCCGGTGAACACAGATCCGGCCCTGGGTCCTGTTGCCGAGTGTCGCAATGGTCCAACGGTTCTTGCGGACGTCACCGGAAATGTGTCCTGTGATCTGGTTGTCCGTGGCCGTCCCGGCACGACCCAGCTTCGGGTTAACGTGGGAGCAGGCGCGTCCATCTACAACTACTTGCTCACAGTCACGGTTGGGTCGGCTTCCGCCATTCAGATCGTCTCAGGTAACAATCAGTCAGCTGCTCCGGGCACCCAGTTGAATCCGTTTGTCATCGATGTAACGGACGAAGCTGGCAATCGCCTTTCCGGCGTTGCAGTCAACTGGGTGTTCCCACCCACAGCGGGAATCATTGGCTTCCAGAGCACCACGGATGTCAACGGACGTGCTACGGCGACCATCTCTCTGCCCACTGCTCCGGGAACTTACAGTGTCCGGGCTGTTGCAGGCTCAGCTTCCGCTACATTCACGGCGACAACAGCAGTCTCTACAACGAGCCTCTCCCTGGTTTCGGGCGACGCGCAGTCTGCAACCATCAGTCAGCCATTCCAGCTGCCGCTTGTAGTGCAGGCGCGGGGAGCTAACAATGCCGGTCTGGCCGGCGTGCCCGTCTCATTCACAATTACCGGCGGAACACTGAACGCAACTTCCGTGACCACGGACGCGAGCGGCAATGCTTCTGTGAGCGTCACGGCAGGGAATACTGCCGGACCTGTGGTCGTGACGGCAGCATCGGGAACTTTCCGAGTGACGTTCAATCTGACTGCAAATCCTGTTGCTCCTCCCCCGCCTGTCTTTACCGCAGCGAACGTTTTGAACGCCGCGAGTTTGCAGGCCGGTATATCACCAGGCTCGATTGCGGTGATCCGGCTGAGCGGGATCGCACCGGCTCTACGAGGCACGGTCACGGGCACAAACATAGTGGGCCCGTTACCTGTGACACTGAACGGTGTACAGGTACAAGTTGGAGGTTTGACGGCTCCAATCTACTCTGTATCCAATGTGAACGGCGAGGAAAGCGTCGTCATTCAAGTACCTTTCGAAGTCACGCCAGGCACGACGACAGTTACTGTCCAGGCCCCGGGAGCCGCTCCCGTAACCGCAGTGGATATACCGATCCTCGCGGTCAAACCTGGAGTGTTTACCTACCTTGATGCGATCAGCAACTCAGTCTATGCGGTCGCTACCAGACCGGATGGAAGCTACGTCAGCTCGTCCAATCCGGCGCGTCGCGGCGAAGTGGTTCGCATCTATGCGTCGGGTCTGGGCCAAACGACTCCAGCTACGGCAACGAACCGAACGGGCGTTGCCGGCCAGAGAGTCGCGTCCAGCCTCATCGTTGGAGTTAACAACGCAGGAGCGCGACTGGTCTCAGCCGAACTCCTGCCGGGCGCTACCGGGCTGTACGTGGTAGCGCTGGAAATTCCAGCCGACACGGCTACTGGACCAGCTCAGCCCATCGGCCTGGCTGCGATTCGTCCGGACGGTGGTGCCGAATTCTCTAACGGCACAGCTCTTCCGATCCAGTAAAGCATCAGAGTCTGAAAGGCCCCTCAAGGCTAGCTGAGGGGCCTTTTCTTTTCCTTATTACAATTACAATATGCGCGCTCTGCTGTTTCTCACCCTGTTATACCCGGCGTCTTTGGTGGCAGAAGCGCCTACCGATATCTTCGAAAAAGCTCCTCCAGCAGTGGAGAAGGCTCTGCGGGCACGGGTAGCTGTTTTCTTTCAGGCACATCTTGACGGTAAATTTCGTCAGGCCGAACAGGTGATTCATGAGGACAGCAAGGACATCTTCTATAACTCTCAAAAACAGCAACTTGTAAGTTACGAGATCACGAAGATCAAGTACTCGGACAAGTTCACGCGGGCCGAAGTTGTCGCCGATGTAGAGCTGGACTGGTACACCGCCAGAACGGGAAAGATGCGCGTCAAGCCCCCGATGAAGAGCACATGGAAGCTCGACAAGAAAGTTTGGTGGTGGTACGCAATCCCAAAGACAGAGTGGGAGACACCCTGGGGCGTTATGAAGCCAGCTTCTGAACAGCAGACCCAGGGCGCGCCACCAATTCGTATTCCCGATGCCGCCGCTTTGCTCGAGAAGCTGACTTCCGATACAACGAAGCTGACCCTTGACAGCGTTAAGCCCTCTAGTGGAGAGGCCCGGATCAGCAACGACATGCCAGGCGTTGTCACCCTCACTGTTGAGCCGCATTCGATTGACGGACTGGAAGTCAGTATCGACAAGGTCATGATCAAACAGGGAGAGACGGCGGTCGTGCAGTTCCGCTATAGCCCGCCCGACGTGACGGCAAAAGCCCCGCGCCTTGTGTACGTCAGGGCGAGCCCGGTCGCAAAGGTTTTCTCCTTCACGCTGGGGTTTACCGCACCGCCTCTTCCGCCTTCGATTCCGCTACCGAAGCGATCGGTGGAACAGTAGACTCGGACCTATAATCTAGGGATGTCCACAACCCTTGCTGTTTCGGTTGCTCCAGATACACTGGCGAAATACGAGGTCGTGATTGGGCTGGAAGTGCACGTTCAACTGGGCACGCGAACGAAGATATTCTGCTCGTGCGCGACCAGTTTCGGTGCCGACCCAAACGCCAATGTCTGCCCGGTCTGCCTCGGCCTGCCTGGAGCTCTCCCTGTTCTCAGCCGGGAAGCCGTGGAACTGGCACTACGGGCAGCTATC
>JACMLA010000660.1 GCA_014379815.1 Bryobacteraceae bacterium
CCTGTCCATCCACGTCTCAATGCCCTCCGCTGTCCGGCCAAGCGAAACTATTTCCAGAGAACTGAGGACCGGGCACCCGACTCCTGCTTCGGTGACACCATAGCGGGCAAGCACATCCAGCTGTCCCTCTGCGGTCCCGCCTCCATGACTGCCCATTGCAGGAATCACGAATGGCTGGAACCCGAGTTCCTGAAAATGACTGACTGTGGAACGAACGATCGTCGACAGATTGGCGATGCCCCGGCTACCCACTCCTATGGCGATGCGCGCTCCGGGCGCCAGACTAGTTCCGGGTTCTGCCGACCGGAGTGCGGCCCGGACCGAAGAATCGACGTCCGCCAGCTTATGGCCGGGGAAGTGCTGAAGGACCGGGACCAGCCGCGCGAATGACATGCCGATGAGTCTAGCATTTCACAAAAACGGAGAACAATAGGATTCTTCCGCTACTCAAAGGGTGGCAGTCTGCGTGCGCAAACGCTGACGGCGGAAGGAGCGACCTGAGTGTTTTCGATCATCGGCATATTGGTGGTGCTCGGCGGTATCATTGGCGGTTATCTGATGGAGCACGGGAACTTGCTCGTGCTAATGCAGCCGGCCGAATTCGTGATCATCGGCGGAGCAGCTGCCGGAGCTCTCTTAATCGCCAACCCGCTCCACGTTCTGAAGGGCATCATCGGATCTCTGATGCTTGCCTTCAAGGGAGAAAAGTACGATCGCAAGTACTACCTCGAAACCCTCAAGATGTTGAATATGCTCTTCACCACGGGGCGTAAGAACGGCGATCAGGCGCTCGAAGCGGAAATCGAGGATCCAAAAGCCAGTGCGTCATTTTCCAGTTTTCCTAAGTTTCAGAAGGACCATCACGCTATTGCGTTCGTTTGCGACACAATTCGAATGTCCCTGATGGGGGGGTCCCCATACGACCTGGACCAGTTGATGGAGATAGACGCGGATAGCCATCATCACGAGTCTTCTGAGCCAGTTACGGCGCTTCAGACAACGGCTGACGCCTTACCCGGGCTTGGCATCGTGGCAGCTGTACTTGGCGTGGTAATTACGATGGGGGCGCTCGGTGGGCCGCCGGAAGAAATTGGCCATAAGGTGGCCGCCGCGCTCGTCGGGACCTTCTTAGGCATCCTCATGTGCTACGGATTCATCGGACCTCTGGCCGCGCGAATCAGCGGCATCAACTTAGCCGAGCAGCAGTATTATTTGTGCCTTCGCAACGCAGTTATTTCTTACGCCAAAGGCTGTGCGCCGATAATGGCGGTCGAGTATGGACGACGCTCAGTTCCCGGGCATCTCCGGCCAAGCTTTCAGGATCTCGAGACTGCGTGTAAGGGTGGTTCTGCGGAACAGGTCGCCGAAGTCGCCGCGGCAGCTTAGGTGAGACGCTGATGGCACAAATTCAACCGATCATCATTCGAAAGAAACGCGCGTCCCACGGAGGACACCATGGCGGAGCATGGAAAGTTGCCTACGCCGATTTCGTAACCGCCATGATGGCGCTGTTCATCGTACTTTGGCTGTTGAGCAGCAGTGACAACGACAAGAAAGCAATTGCCGGCTATTTTCGGGACCCGCTTGGCAAGACTGCGGGCGTCGGGACCGGCGTGAATGGCTCGGGTGAGGGTCTGGTTCTGAACGATATGTCGAAGCTTAAGGAAAAAATCGAAGAAGCGTTCAAGAAGGTTCCCGAATTTCAGCAGCTGCAGGATAAGATTCTTGTGACTGTCACCGGCGAAGGTTTACGAATTGACTTTCTCGAGTCCAAGGACGGACTGTTCTTTGAATCCGGAAGCTCGGTGCCTACCGCGGCCGGAAATCACCTGCTGGGCGGTCTCGCAAAAGAGATTGGCACGATTTCCAGTCCCCTCCTGGTGGAAGGGCATACGGACGCCCAACCGTTCAAAGGCAGAACTGGCTATGGCAACTGGGAACTCTCGGCGGACCGTGCCAATGCGGCTCGAAGAATTCTGCAGGAAGCCGGCGTCGGCGCGAAACAGATTTCTCAGGTTCGCGGCTATGCGGATCAGAAGTCGCTCCACCCGGACAAACCGGACAGCCCGTCTAACCGGCGGATTTCAATCGTGGTCCTGTATACGAACGGTGACAAAACCGCTGCTGCGCCTGCCTCCGCCCACGGTGCTGCTGCGCCCGCCCCGGCTCACGGCGCTGCGCCTGCCCCGGCAAAACACTAGCCGGGTCGGCACGGTTGCAGAGGTTAAAGCTTCCTGAGTAACTCCCGAGCTTCTTTCATTTGCGGGAAAGTTCTTTCCGCTGCCTTGAACTCGGGGGTGTGAACGCAACGTCTGGCTCCGCGGTGCTCGACCGGATATCGCAGGTGCAGCATCTCGTGGAACATGACGTATTCTACGGCAAGTCTCGGAACCTCCGGACCGTCCATGAGGCTGCTGAGAACAATGGCGTGATGGCAAGGGTCGTAGTGTCCGAGGGTAACCCTCGACTTTCGCAGACTCCAGCCGAGATCGGGGCGGGCCATCAGGCCTCCGAAAAACC
>JACMLA010000661.1 GCA_014379815.1 Bryobacteraceae bacterium
ACGCGGGCCTCAGTCAGGCGCTCGCGATTACTCATCAGTCTGTGGATGCCGGCAACTCCGATGTCGTGGATCTGAAAGCAGTCGTTCCCCATAATCTCGGCAGTCACGAATGCTTCTTCGGCGACAAACAGGTCACTTGTGCCGGCGCAAACCACTGCCAGCTTGCCCTTGCCGTGGACCGTCTTGTCACGCCATACGCGGAGGCACTTCGAGAGCGGAAAGTACTCCGCATCGTCGAACCTGGCTCTTAGGGCCTCGGCTGCCTCCGGTTCCGCCCTTGTCACCAGTACATTCCCCGACCTGTCGAGCAAGTGCTCCGCAATCGTCACGATTTGGTGAGGCGTCTTGCCTTTCCCAAAAACCACTTCCGGCATCCCGCAACGAAGAGCTCTATGGTGATCGACCTTGGCGAATCCGAGGTCCTCGAACGGCATGTGCCGCATCCGGTCTATCGCGGAATCTATCGGGACATCGCCGGTACGAACGTCTTCCAACAATTTACGCAGCTGCTGCTGATCCATCGAATCTCCGTTAGAACCGAATCAATTCCCCGACCCGAACGCCATGTTTGCGTCCCTGTCCGCCCGGCAACTCCAGCACCACCGAAGACTCCACCGTGCCGCCGTAGTTGACACACTGCGAAGCAACTGTTTTACAAGGCGGCGTGTTTTCGGAGATTTCCACTACCTTGCCCCGAACATCCATCCAGATAATGTCGAGGGGCACCTTCGTCTGGAACATCCAGTAGGCATACTTGCTCGAAGCCGGATGGATGAACAGCATGCCCCGGCCCTCTTGCAGACTATCGCGGAACATCATCCCGCGCGCCATATCTGCAGGCTCAGTCATGACCTCAGCCTTAATTGCCGTTCCATCTGGCAGCGTCACAGATCGTGCCCGAAAATCGGTAGCATTATCCGGAGCCGCGCCGTCGGTGCAGCCAGAGCAAAGTACAAACAGGATCGTGCAGGTGCCAGAGAGAAGTCGCCGCATGGGAAAATGAAGGTTCTCCTCATTGTCTGACATCTGTAAATACAGCGTGGCTCGCAATGACCTTGCAATGACTCTGCTTAGCAAAATTCGCCTGACGCTGGACATGATCCGCTTTGAGCACTCTGTCTTCGCGCTTCCGTTCGCTCTGACCGGTGCGATGCTCGCGCTGCGGGAAGATTCATTTCAGACGACAGGGCTGCCGGCGAAGTTCTTCTGGATTGTGGTTGCCATGATCGGTGCACGCTCTGCCGCGATGGCCTTTAACCGGCTCGTCGATGCGGACGTCGACGCAAAAAATCCACGAACGTCGACGCGGCATCTTCCCGCTGGCCTCTTAAGCCGGGGGTTCGCGTGGAGTTTTGTCGCAGCAAGTTCCCTCGTTTTCTTTCTCGCCGCCGCGATGCTGAACCCGCTTTGTCTTCGGCTGGCACCGCTGGCTCTGGCTCTGGTTCTCGTGTACTCGTTCACCAAACGATTCACTTCCTTCTCACACGTTGTTCTTGGGCTTTGTCTCGGCGTCGCGCCGGCGGCGGCGTGGATTGCGATCCGTGGCTCTCTCGATCCGCGGATTCTGTGGCTTACCGCTGCCGTGGCTCTCTGGACTGCCGGCTTCGACATCATCTATTCCTGCCAGGATTTTGAATTTGACCGAAACGAAGGTCTGTTCAGCATTCCCGGAAAGCTGGGCATCGCCGGAGCTCTCTGGGTGGCCCGCCTGTTCCACCTCGGAATGCTTCTTTGTCTGTGGATGCTGGCAACCAGCTTTGGACTCCACTGGCTCAGCCTGGCCGGGGCCGCCTCCGTTGCCGCTCTCCTGCTTTGGGAGCACAGCCTCGTACGTGCCAACGACCTGACGCGTGTAAACGCCGCCTTTTTCACCGCAAACGGCTATGTCAGCGTGATATTCTTCCTTTTCTGGTCTGCCGACATCCTCCTGCACAGAAGCGGCATCTGATAAGTATGCAACTACAGCCCATCATGGAAGACCAGCGTCTTCTCCCAATCGCAGATAAGGTGCAACGCGGAGAGCGCCTGGGCTTCGACGATGGCGTCCTGTTGTACCGGACTGCCGACATTCTGTCAGTAGGCTATCTGGCCAATCTCGTCCGTGAACGGATGCACGGCAATGTGACGTACTACAACGTCAATCGCCACATCAACCCCACCGATGTCTGCGTCGCCAGCTGCCGTCTGTGCGCGTTCGGCAAGAAGGCGCGCGACCCAAATTCCTACACCATGTCCCTTGAGCAGGTGTGGGAGACAGCGGGGCGTGGCTACGCCGAAGCGGTAACCGAGTTTCATATCGTCGGCGGTCTGCATCCTGAGCTGTCGCTGGACTGGTTCTGCGAGATGCTAAGAGGCTTGAAGCAGCGCTACCCGGACGTGCACCTGAAAGCGTTCACGATGGTTGAGATTTCCTTTCTCGCGAAAAGGGCGAAGCTCTCCATCCGCGAAGCACTCCAGAAGCTGATCGATGCCGGTGTGGACTCTCTCCCAGGCGGGGGTGCGGAGATCTTTAGCGAAGGCGTACGCCGGATCATTTGCGATCACAAGATTGACGGACAGGAGTGGCTGGACACGGCGCGAATCGCTCACCAGCTTGGTCTGAAGTCGAATTGCACAATGCTGTACGGTCACATCGAGTCCGAAGAAGACCGTGTGGACCATCTCACCAGACTTCGTGCGGTGCAGGATGAAACCGGAGGATTCCAGACCTTTATTCCACTGGCATTTCACCCCGACAATACGGTTCTGCATCACATTCCGAAGACCACCGGCTTAGACGATATCCGCAACATCGCAGTATCGCGCCTGATGCTCGACAACATCCCGCACATCAAGGCGTACTGGATCATGCTAACTGAGCGCATCGCCCAGATTGCGCAACGATTCGGGGCAAACGATCTGGATGGAACGGTAGTCGAGGAAAAGATCTACCACGATGCCGGAGCGACAACCAGCCAGAGCCTCCGACGCAGTGAGCTTCTTCGCCTGATCGAGAAAGCGGGCCGCGTTCCCATGGAGCGCGACACCTTGTATCGTCCGGTAGAACGGACGGAGTCTGCTTTCGCGATTCTGGTTTAAGCCTTCGCTGCGAGGAAAGCCGCAGCCTCCGCCTTGCCCATATAGCGCTCCAGAACGCGAGGCTCGGTACTGCGAAGATTCACCACAATCAGGCCGTCCAGCGCGTTGGCGAATTGCTTGTCCACATTGAAGCCGACCAGCTTCCCGCCAAGCTTCAAGTACTGCCGAAGCAACACGGGTAATCCTTTACCATCTGTCTCGATATCGGCGATCACGGCGGAGAGTTCTTCGATGTCCCACACCGGGAGTCCATGCTGCCGCGAGAGAGGATTTATCCAGAACGGGTGCCTCGCACGAACCATCGCCGCCAGTTCCGATGCGGGCTCGCGTTCGGTGAAGTAAGACACCATTAGCTGGCGCGAGATAGAAGTGTAATCGTTGCTAATGCTGACGGGCCCAAAGAGCACCGAGTACTGCGGATTTCGGCAAATCCAAACGCCAATACCTTTCCAGAGCAGCAATAGCGGAGTGAAGCTTTTCTGGTATTCGGGCCGCACAAAGGAGCGTCCCAACTCCACTCCCTTGCCTCCAAGCTTCTGGAGAAACCGCTCGTTGTACTGGAACAATGTGCTCGTGTAGAGTCCCCGGATTCCCTGCCGCTGGCAGATCTGGTCGGAAGGTCCAAG
>JACMLA010000662.1 GCA_014379815.1 Bryobacteraceae bacterium
AAACTCACAGCTAGAGTGTATGCGCAGGCTAACGGGTTCACAGAAAGTTGCACCATGCATGTTACGGAGTCTAACCAGTTTTAGTTTTAGTACTTCAGTTTAAAACACAGAAATGGTCCTATACCTTGGGGCGCTGCTTGTGAAAGTCCGTCGTTTTCTGGAACTGCATACCTACTGAGATGAGCAGGTTCTCTGACCACGGCCGTCCTACCAGCTGCAATGCGATGGGAAGACCGCTCACGAATCCGCATGGGAGCGACAACGCGGGCAGTCCTGCCAGGTTGCCTGCAGGTATGAGAGCTCGCATACCCGTGGGCGGACGAGGAGCTGCAGGTGCGGAGGCGCCACCCCTGTCCAGAGGCTCGCTCACTTTTGGCGCGATGCCAAAGCGACTCGGAGCTATCAGCAGATCGCAGTCGGTCATCATCCGGCGGAACTCAGCTTGCACAAGCCGACGCATCCGCATTGCGCGGAGGTAGTCCCTTGCAGGTACATCGAGACCCGCCTTCAGGCCGGCCGCCTGTTTCGCATCAGCCAGATCGTCTACGTTGCCACTCTCGATTAATTCTTCGAACACCGAAGCTGCTTCGGCGGCGATCACCGTACTCACCGCGGCTCCGTAAGGCATGTCTTCCATCTGGACCTCGACGAGCTTCGCACCCATCCCCGTGACAGTTTCCAGAGCGCTTCGAAAAGCGCCTCTTGTCTCCGGTTCCGCCCAGCTATCGAAGTCGGCGGGGTGATACCCAAAGCGAAGCGTATTCAACGGCCGCTGATATTGGGGCGCGAAGTAAAAACTCTTTCCCGCCGAAGCTGGATCCTTTTCGTCTGCCCCCGCGATTGCTGCCAACACGTGCCCGCAGTCTTCGGCTGAGCGGCACATTGGACCGAGTTTGTCCAGAGTCCACGAGAGCGGCATCGCTCCGTATCTGCTGATCAGACCGTACGTGGGTCGAAGACCTGTTACGCCGCAGAACGCGCTGGGTGTCAGAATCGAGCCGGAGGTTTCCGATCCCAGAGCGAAGGGGACCAATCCTGCCGCAACTGCGCTTCCCGAGCCGCTGGAACTTCCCCCAGCCCAGCGCGACGTATCCCACGGATTCCGTCCGGGACCGAACAGAGAAGCTGCCGGATAGCGATAGCCTCCACCCCCAGCCAGCTGCACCATGGCTAGCTTGGCGCTACAGACTGCGCCTGCTTTTGTGAGTCGCGTGATTACGGTTGCGTCGAAGTCGAAGATCTGAGCAGCGTATGGTTTCGCGCCCCAGGTCGTAATCTGGCCCTTGATGGCAAGCAGGTCTTTCGCACCGTATGGAATCCCCTGCAGTACTCCCCGGACGCGCCCACGTTTCAGATCGCCGTCGACTTCTTTCGCCTGCCGGATTCCGGTTTCACGCAGCGACAGTGCTAGTGCGTTGTACCGCGGTCCCAGACGTTCTACGCGATCGGAGAAAGCGCGGGCGAGTTCTACGGCGGAGAACTCGCGGGCTCGCAGCCGCGTGCTTAACTCAGTGACAGTGCTGAAAAAAATGTCGTTGCCCGGCTCAGCCATCGTGGTCTAGGGACGGAATACAAAACTGGGTTCGAGGAGTTGAGGAAGGGTTACCTTGCGCAGTTGCGTACTCCATACTTTTACCTGCGACCGGGCCGCTTCCAGTTCCCCTGAAGCAGGGTCCGCCACTTGCGCCGTTGCTTGTGAAGAGCTGGAAACGGACGTGAGCATCAGCGCGGCACCTGTCAGCTGTCGCCGCGTCAGACCCGCTTTTGTCGAGTGCATGGAAACTATGCTACGACGGATCACTGTGCGCCACCCAGCGCCTCGGAGACTGTCTTCTCCATCAGGCTTTTTGGGGCACTTTCCCCGGTCCACAACTCGAACTGGTGAGCGGCCTGTTCCACAAACATCTCGATGCCAGCTATGGTCTCGAGGCCCTGCTCGCGCGCACGCCGGATGAGTTCTGTCTCCAGAGGGTTGTACACCATGTCAAAGACAAGGTCCGCCGGAATTTTGTCCGCGAAGAAGCAACCGTCCGCGTAGGGAAACATTCCCAGCGGAGTCGCATGAACAACAGCATCGAAGTGATGTCCATTCAGGGAGTCCGGTGTATACGGGGTGGCGCCCGTGCATTTCGCGAGGGCACGAACGGCTTTCGCGGTCCGCCCGACGATGGAGACCTGCGCTCCGGCATCCGACAAAGCAAACGCCGCACCCCGGGCTGCGCCACCATTCCCTGCGATCAGAATAGAAGCCTTCGGGAGCCGGATCCTGCGTCGCAGGGGTTCCAGCACACCGGCCACATCTGTATTGGTTCCACGCCACTTCCCTGCCTTACGCCAGACAGTGTTTACCGCACCGATTCGCCGGGCCACTGGATCGATGTGATCGAGGTAGCGAACGATCTTCTGCTTGTGCGGAATCGTTACACTGAAACCCGAAAGAGGAAGCTTTGACGCGAGAGTAACGAAATCGCGCAGATAAGCAGGCTGCACGAGGAAGGGCAAATACACCGCGTCTATCCGCCGCGACTGCAGTGCGCGATTGTGAATGGCAGGGGAAAGTGAGTGCCCAACGGGATCGGCTATGACGCCGTAGACCTTCGCGGACCGGGTAAGCTTATCGAGTTTGTACAGATTTCTCATCTGTCGTGAGTGAATCTGTCCGGGAGCGGTCCCGGGTGAAGACGCCGGTGCTACATAGGTCCACAAACTCCCATGAATCGGAGCAAGAATGCGGCCAGGCATTCCAGTTTCCCCCATGGTGAGCAGCACCACTTTCTGCTTCTGAGTCCGGGCGCAATCCAGAACGCGGAGAATGTCTGAAGGCTTGCGGGCTGTAGTAACGATCTTCCAGACGTCTGAGGGAACCCGGGCCATCCGACGCAAAACCGGAAGCATGGACGGTGTGGACTCGAAGTTGTGCCAGGAAGTTACGACAAGAGTGCGCGACTTCAGTTCGTCAATCGTGGAAGGCACCAGTTCCGCGGACTCGATTTCGAGGTCTACTCCGGTAGCACCTGCTTCCACAGCCGCGGCAAGAATCGCAAGTTGCGATTCGACACTGCCTTCAAAGTGTCCGTGATTGGCAGAGCGGCGGCAGGTGGCCAGGACTACGATGTCGGGCGCCTGTCTTAGAAGCGTCTGAATAGCGGCCACTCCGGACATTGGATCCGCAAGATAGTCGAGTCGAAATTCAAAGAAAGTTTCGCCTTCAGCAATCTCGTGGCGAGCCGATTCGAGGATCTGGTTTGCATTCGGGAAGCCAAGTGCTACACAGACCCGCGGCAAAGGAGAACGGGGCAACATCAGCGGAGGGTGCTCCAGCATAACACGTAGAAACACGGCTGAAACCAGACCCATGTCGTTGTTTTCGGTATACACTCAGGACAAAAGCCATGAGCGTCAACCGCAGGGAATTCCTCACGCAGAAGCTGGCCGCAGGCTTCGCACTCGCAGTGCAGCCGATTGCGGCGTACACCATCACTACCGATACCAATGGACTGGTTGCGGGAGAGGTCCGCATTCCAACATCGGACGGGGACATTCCCGCTTACCGGGCACAACCCGCTAAGGGGAAGAATTTCGCAACGGTGCTTGTGGTGCAGGAAATCTTTGGTGTCCATGAACATATCCGGGACGTTTGCAGAAGGCTTGCCAAACTCGGGTTCATGGCCGTGGCCCCGGAGTTGTACGCCCGACAGGGTGACGTTTCTCAGATGGAAGACTTTCAGACAATTATTCGTGAAGTGGTGTCGAAAGTACCAGACGACCAGGTAATGACCGATCTGGACGCCGCGGCGGCCTGGGCCGAAAAGAACGGAGGCGATCCAAATCGTCTGACGATCACAGGCTTTTGCTGGGGTGGGCGGATTGTGTGGTTATATGCCGCTCACAATCCAAACCTGAAAGCAGGAGCAGCATGGTACGGAAAGCTGACCGGTGCGGCCAGCGAAACCACCCCTAAGCAACCCGTGGACGTGGCCGGAGACCTCAAGGCTCCCGTGATTGGCATGTACGCCGGGAAAGACACCGGCATAGGCATGGATCAGGTAGACGCGATGCGGGCTGCCATCAGCAAAGCGAACGGGAAGTCCCGCATCCAGCTGTACAACGACGCCGGTCATGGATTCCATGCTGACTATCGCTCCAGCTATCGCGAAGGGGATGCGAAGGACGCGTGGCAGCGTATGCTGATCTGGTTTCGCCAGCACAAAGCCGGTTGAAATCGCAGCGTCAGCTAGCTGCCGTCACGACGTACGGTCGAGGAGACTGACCGGAAACACAGTATCCGGCAGGGTTTAGGAGCCTCCGCCCGAAAGCTGGCTCAGCAGACTATCGACACCGGTCCTGGCGGCAGAGGCACCTTCAGGACTTCCTTGCCGAAGACCATCCAGTATCGGGCCGCTCGCTTTCTCAAAATCCAGAGGACAGCTGATTCCGCTGGAAGCAACCAGGCTGTCATGCCTGACCGACAGTGCCTGCAATCCGGCCAGGTCCTGACGGACGGCAGCGGACTGACCAGGCGTTCGATAGTCCGCTTTTGCGTCTTTTAGCCGGGACTCCACCTCAGCGTGAAGTAATCGGTGGTCGTCCGCAGCCTGCTGCCCACCGCGTAACGTAAGATACGCGATGAGCGACAGGACGGTGAGAATGCCGGCGACAACCGGCTGGTTTACTACAGTCCACAAACGTCGAGGGTTCATCAGAACGAGAGACGCAGCCCAAGCTGTAGTTGCCTCGGATTTCCAACAATGGACGTTATAGTACCTGCGGCAGGAGAGCCGACGCTGGAGTTCGGCAGATCAAACTGCGGAGTGTTCGCCAAGTTGAACGACTCGGCACGAAACTGCAGCTTCCAGTTTTCCCTTGGTGAGAAATCCTTGAAGAGAGAGTAGTCGATGTTGAAGCGCCCCGGCCCCCTCAGAATGTTTCGGGCAGAATTGCCGTAAGTGAATTGGGCTGGTGTTCCCCAGGCCGCGCCCGAGGCTGCTGTACCTAGCGATGTGTCATACCAGCGCTGCGGAGTCGGATTGTCAATCTCGCCGGACTTGTAGCGATCCGGCCGGCTGGCACCAGCGTTCGAGACACCGTTAGCGAGGACAGGTGTAAAGGCAAGTCCGGTTTGCGCGGTAATGATGGCGTTCATATCCCAACCTCCAAGTACCGTATTTGCCCACACGGACCCGAGGTCAAACTTGCGGCCCTTGCCAATTGGGAGAGCGTAGTTGGTGGAGTGCACGAAGCGGTGGCGGATGTCGAAGCTGGAGTCTCCACGATCCAGACTTCGAAAGCGCCGATCCTGTGGGAACGGTCCATTATCGCCGCCACCAAATTGATTAGCCACGTTGTCGATCGAGTGAGCCCATGTATACGCGCTCAGGAAGCCGAGACCACCGGCAAAGCGTCGTTCGAGGGTGGCCTGAAGCGAGTGATACGAGGACAGACCATCGGACACGTTGTAGTCCACCGTTTGCACGCCCGGGGCAAGAGCAAACAA
>JACMLA010000081.1 GCA_014379815.1 Bryobacteraceae bacterium
ATTCGCCGCTACCCCGACCAGTGGCTCTGGATAGTGGAGGATATCATTCGCCGCTACCCCGACCAGTGGCTCTGGATTCACAGACGCTGGAAAACGCGAATGCCCGGTGAGCAACAGGCTCTGAAATAAAGAAAGTTGCCCCTCGCGCCACGGCAGCGATACAGTGCAGGAGTCGTTATGAACCGCACTGAGTGGCGCATTCTCATCCTTCTGGTTATCTCTGTCTTCGTCAATTACATCGATCGGGGTAATCTCTCGATCGCCGCGCCCCTGCTCCGACCGGAAATGGGCCTGGATCCCCAGCAGATGGGTTTTCTGCTCGGAGGGTTCTTTTGGACCTACGCGCTGATGCAATTGTTTGGCATCGCCGGGTGGCTGGCGGATCGCTTCGATGTTGGAATCGTGCTCGCTGCGGGATATCTGGCCTGGTCAGCCGCAACCGCCGCGACGGGCTTGATTCAGGGCTTTACGGCACTCTTCATCATGCGTCTGATCCTCGGCGCAGGCGAGTCCCTAGCGTATCCCTGCTACTCCCTGATCCTCGCGCGGTACTTTCCCGAACAGAGTCGCGGCACCGCAAATGCCTTAATCGATGCCGGCTCCAAAATAGGCCCGGGTCTTGGCACGCTTCTCGGCGGCTACTTCATCGCAAGTTATGGATGGAGGCCGCTGTTTGTAATCCTCGGTCTCGGAGCTCTCGTATGGCTCATCCCGTGGATGGCATGGCGCCCGAGAGCCGACTCTCTGACAGCTGAAGGACTGCTCGCGAAAAACAGCGGCCCAGTACCTACCGTCCTGGACATCTTGTCCAAACGTTCCGCATGGGGGACGTTCTTCGGCTTGTTCTGCATCAATTACTACTGGTACTTTCTCGTAACGTGGCTACCTCTTTACCTGGTAGACGAACGAAAGTTTTCGGTAGAGAAGATGGCTCAGATCGGTGCTCTCTCGTTCTTCGCTATCGCAGCCGCGACCATCGCTGCAGGGTTCTTATCGGATCGTCTCATTCGGGAAGGCAGATCCGTAACCCTGGTACGCAAAGGATTTGCAGTCTTTGGACTTCTGGCATCCACGATTATTCTTCCCGTTGCCAGCATCGAGGATCACACAACAGCAATAGCTCTTCTGATTGCGGCGTGCATGGGTTTTGGAGTGCTCACCTCCAATCATTGGGCAATTACGCAGACTCTTGCTGGCCCACGCGCAGCGGGGAGGTGGACCAGTTTGCAGAACGGAGTCGGCAACCTCGCCGGCATAGCAGCACCATGGATCACCGGCGTCATCGTTAAATCGACGGGTTCCTTCCAGATCGCATTCGCCACCTCAGCCGCTGTGGCACTCCTCGGGGCTATCATTTACGCCTTCGTCGTAGGTCGCGTCGAGCAGGTTGCGTTCGCTGCCGGGAAACCTGCTGCCGCGCTCTCGGGCGATTAGCCGATCCCAGTCTTTTACACTGAGTCTAGGGCGCTTAGTTGACTAAAAACGAACACCTCGACCGTCTGTCCACCAGTAGAGGCGTGATCGCTGCGATGGCAATCGACCAGCGCAAAAGTCTGCGAATCATGATCGCTGCGGCTGCGGGTGTGTCGCTCGAATCCATCTCAGACCAGCAGCTCGGCGAGTTCAAAAGCACAGTAGTCCGGCACCTCAGTCCCCATGCGAGCGCCGTGTTGATCGACCCCGAGTTCGGGTCTCCTGCCATGGGCCAGCAAGCGGAATCGTGTGGTCTGCTGCTCACCTACGAGATGGACGGATACGAGAACCCTCGCCCCCACCGGATGCTCGCACTTATGCCCGAGTATTCCGTCCAGCGCCTCGTCGAAGCCGGGGCGAACGGCATCAAAATTCTTCTGTCGTGGAATCCGTTCGACGACCCGGTTCCCAACGATCACAAACGTGCATTAATCGAACGAATCGGGGCCGAGTGCGAAGCCGTTGACGTACCCTTCTTTCTCGAACCGGTCAGCTACGACCCCCAAAACCAGCTCGACCTGCGCGGGCCCGACTTCGCAAGACTCAAGCCGTCGATCGTGATCGACACCATGCGCGAGTTTTCTCAACCGAGATATCGGGTTGACGTCCTGAAAGTGGAGTTTCCAGTAAATGCAGCGTACGTCGAAAACTCAACAGTTCACTCTGGCCAGTCAGTTTATTCGAGAGACGCTGCGATTGACTACTACCGGCAGGCAGATGAAGCTGCGGGTGCAATCCCTTACATTTACCTCAGTGCGGGCGTTAGTACGAATCAGTTTACCGAATCGTTGCGCCTCGCCGCGGAGGCTGAAGCGCGTTTCTCGGGCGTCCTGTGCGGTCGCGCAACGTGGCAGCAAGGCGTACAAGCGTACGCCAAAAACGGTGTTCGCGCACTGGAAGACTGGCTAGCCGACTTCGGGCTAAAGAATATTCAGGCGGTTAACGACTGCCTTGCAGTTGCGGTTCCCTGGCACTCCCGGCAGTCGAAACGACTGGAGTCGCCGAGCCTACCCTCGCTCTGACCTCAGGCGGAGCGTTCCGGAAAGAGTGCAGCAGATGAAGCGCTTGATGCGGATAGCGGACGCACTCGACCGAGCCAAACCCCTCCGTTAGAAAAGAAGAATACCCTTGCACAGACTTCGCTTGCGCACCATCCAGATCGCAAAATCCCATCGACCACTGCCCCAGCACTCGACTCTGGATCGTTTCCTGCAGAAGTACCTGGAGTTCGCCGTGACGGCCATCCTTCGCCAATCTCGTGAGAAGATCCCGTAGATCTTCAGGCGGACCTTCCAGAACCTGCAGAAAACGGCGGTCCCGGTACAACAACATTCCTGTTATCTTCCGCTGTTGATTCGCTTGTCGCGCGGTTTGCAAAATCGACGTCAGCTCTAGGCTGTCAAGAGAAGATGTCGCGTGGCTGAGATAAACAATCTGTTCAAGCTTCACGCTTGTCTATCGGCCATCCCCGTCCTGGATTGTAGGGATTCTTTCCATCGTCCGTATCGCACAGTTCTGCATCCTATCGGGATCGCGACCAAAAATGGCCATCTGCGGCGTCTTACGAGCGCAAAGATGCCCCGACTGCTGCTCGTTGAAGATAATGAAATGAACCGCGATATGCTGTCGCGGCGTTTACTCCGAAAAGGTTACAAACTCTCTATTGCCGTGGACGGTCACGAGGCATTGGATAAAGCACACACTGACAACCCGGATCTCATCCTGATGGATATCAGCTTACCTGGTGGGCTGGATGGCTGGGAAGCTACCCGGAAACTGAAGGCAGATCCTGCGACACGCTTCATTCCCGTTATCGCGTTAACAGCTCATGCGTTAAGCACGGATCGCGAGAAATCGCTACAAGCCGGATGTGACGAGTACGAGACCAAGCCGATTGACCTGGTGGCCCTGACCCGCAAAATCGATGAGCTGATCGCCGGACGAAAAGTTTGATGCAGGTCGACAACGAACAGAAGCTGTCCCATCTGCGACATGACCTGAGAACCGCTCTAAATCACGTGCTCGGTTACAGCGAAATGCTGTCCGATGCGGCTGAGGACTTCTTGAAGCCCGGCCTCGTTGCGACAGTCGGCGAGATCCGTTCCGAAGCGCAGAACATTCTTCGCGTTGTCGAAAGCCGGCTATCCTCCGCAGAAGACACCTTGCCGGAGAAGCGCCTTGACAAGCTGCGAAGCGAGTTGCGGGAACCTCTGCAACACCTCATCCGGCTATCTGCCGAGCTGGTCCACCTGTCCGACGACGCGACCCTTCCCGATGCTCTACGGATCGGTTCGGCCGCTTCCCGGCTGCTGACCATGGTCACTCTGGGAAACACTCCCGTTTCCGACGTCCGTGAGCCCGACGAACGCGAGACGGGTGCATCAATCCCAGCTCCAGTCCCAAATACTCGGCTGCTGGTCGTGGACGACGACGAAGCCAATCGCGACATCCTGAGCCGCTCTCTAGGTCGTCAGGGTTACCGCGTGGAGACCGCGGAAAGCGGAGAGGAAGCGTTACGATGTCTGCGACGCGGCACGTACGACCTCGTCCTTCTCGACGTCATGATGCCGGGCATGGACGGTCTCGGTGTGCTGTCGGAAATGCAGCGCGATGAGAAAACAGTGGATCTGCCGGTCGTGATGATTTCCGCGTTCGACGAAATGGCAAATGTCGTCGCGTGCATCCAGGCAGGGGCAATCGATTATCTGTTTAAGCCCTTTAATCCCGTGCTCCTGCGGGCGCGTCTGGCAGCCACTCTCGAACGCAAACGCCTCCTCGATACCGAACGAGCAAGAACACGCGAACTGGAGTCGATTTCTCAGGATCTGCGCCGATCGAATGAGGACCTCGAGCGTTTCGCGTGGGCAGTATCACACGATCTGCAATCCCCCCTTCGCACGATGGTCAGCTTCATGCAATTGGTGCAGCGCCGGTCCACAGGTCGAATCGACGACGAGACCGATCGCCTGATCAACGATGCAGTGGCGGCTGGCAAGCGGATGAGCCAGCTGATCCGCGATCTCCTCGACTATTCTCAGCTGAGCAGCCGCAAACTGAGAACCGAAGAAGTTTCCGTGCAGCAAGTTGTCTCCGAAGTCCTCGCCGACCTTGCGCCCCAGATCCAGGAAGCCTCTGCGGAACTGAGCATTGGCGAACTACCCCGGCTGCGCGCCGACCGAATCCAGTTGCGACAGCTGCTGCAAAACCTCCTGTCCAATGCCATTACATATCGAAGCCTCGATCGCGCCCTTCGCATTGCCATCACATCTGCGCGGCAACGCGATTCGTGGAAGATCTCCGTCGAAGATAACGGAATCGGTATCCGGGCCGAAGATGTTCCCAAAATATTCCAGATGTTCCGGCGGTTGCACGGCCCTGATTTGCCAGGCAGTGGGATCGGACTCGCTACCTGTCAACGAATCGTCGATCGGATCGGTGGCGAGATCTTCGTAGAATCAGCCGAAGGCAGCGGTTCTACGTTCTCCATCACCATTCCCGACGCCTGAAACATTCAGACACACTGGTTTAGAATCTCCCGGATTTCATTCAATACCTGCTCGTTGCTCAGAGAACCCTTCGACAGTACCTTCTCCACGTTGCCGCTCAACCTCCGGCGATCGTCCGCTGTGATATCTTTGGCCGTCAGCACCACCACCGGAATGTCACGGAACTGTGGCTCCCGGCGAAGTTCCAGCGTAAACTCAAACCCGTCCATCATCGGCATCATCAGGTCCAGAAGGATCAGCGACGGTTTCTCTTCCCTAACGCGCTCCAGCCCCTCAAGACCATTCGACGCATCACTCACCAGCCAGCCTTCCTTAGAGAAAATACTGCAGGCAAGCTGCCTTGAGCTGTCGTCATCCTCCACCACCAGAACCCGGCAAGGTGGAGTCGCGCACCGGAATTTCGACAGGATCATCGTCATCTTGTCGCGCGTCACTGGCTTCACAACAAAGTCCGCTGCACCGAGCGCGAAGCCGAGACTTCGGTCACCCATCATGGTGACCATCACCACCGGGATGCAATTGAGTTCCGGATCTGCCTTCAAGGTCTGTAACACGGCCCAGCCATCCATTCCCGGCATAATCACGTCCAGCGTGATCACATTAGGCTTCAATTCCCGGGCAAGCCGCAGTCCTTGTTCTCCTGAGGACGCGAGCACTGTTCGGTAACCCTCTTTCAGAAGATATCGGTTCATCAGGTCGCGGGCGGTGGCGTCGTCGTCAACGACCAGAACCAGACCTTTGCCGCGAGCCTCGCCTAGCGCCGGCAGAACGGTTGCAGGCAGACCCGCCGCGTCCCCCGCCTGCAGCAAAACACGAGGCAACCGAATCCCAAACGCCGACCCTTCGCCTAAGGTGCTGTCTACGAATATGTCTCCACCCAGCATCTCGCAGAAACGCTTGGTAATCGCGAGTCCCAGACCAGTTCCACCAGCCTTCACAGAGCTTCCGTGCAGTTGGGAAAAGGGCTCAAACAAGTTGCTGATCTTGGCCGGATCAATCCCTATTCCCGTATCGGCGACGCGTAGCACAACAAAGTCTCCTTCGCTGAATGCCCCGACAGTCACCGTGCCGTTCTGGGTGAATTTACTTGCATTCGAGAGCAGGTTGAACAAGGTCTGCCGCACCTTGGTCAAGTCCGTAAACATCCTGCCGGCATCGGGAGCAATCTCGAGCTTCAGTTCATTCCCGTTCTTGCGGATCAGCGGTTCCACGGTGGCCGCGACTTCACGGACTGTCTCGGCGAGGTCGAATTCTTCCGCAAAGACATCCATCTTCCCGGCTTCAATCTTTGACAAATCGAGAATGTCGCTGATCAGCGCAAGCAGATGTTTCCCAGCGCTGTGGATCTTACCGAGATCCGGGGCGAGTTGCGGCACCCCCAGGTCCTCAATCTCTTCCTGAAGCATTTCGCTATAGCCGATGATGGCGTTCAGAGGTGTCCTGAGTTCATGGCTCATGCTCGCAAGAAAATGGCTCTTCGCCTGGCTTGCCTCTTCCGCAGTTTGTCGCGCTGCCGCAAGTTCGCCCTCCACTCTCTTGCGGTCGTCAATTTCCGTGCAAGTACCAAACCAGCGAACTATGTTTCCATGCCGGTCCTTAACAGGAAGAGCTTGCCCCAGGAACCAGTGATAGACTCCGTCGGTTCGCTTCAACCGATACTCAATCTCGTACGATTCCCCAGTCTCCAGAGAATGCTTCCAACGCGCAATCGACCTGTCAGTATCGTCAGGATGCAGCAGGTCGCTCCAGCCCCAGCCCTGTGTCTGGTTCACCGTTAGTCCGGTGTACTCGGTCCACCTCCTGTTGAAGTAATCGTGATATCCGTCCGGACGCGTGGTCCACACCATCACAGGAATGAAGTTGTTGATCATCTCAAAGCGTTCCTGCGAATCCAGCAGCGCCACTTCAATCTGCTTCTGCTGAGTAATCTCGCGGAAGTAGACAGTCAGTCCGGTTTCGGTCGGATAGACCTTACAGCTGAACCAGCGGTTCCACGGATCGAACAACGTCGTAAACTCTTCCACGCTTCGATCCAACATCGCTTTTCTGTATAAGGCCTCCATCTCTGTACCAATAAGTTCCGGATACGCCTCCCAAAGCCTGGTGTGGAGCAACTCGAGACGGGTTCTTCCCAGGATTTCCTCTGCGGAATGGTTCAGGTAAGTAAACCGAAAATCGAAGTCGAGCCCGTAAAATCCCTCGGCCATGGACTCGAGAATCCGCGCTGCTTCGCTCTCCGCAGCCACGGCTCTGGCGTGAGTCTCCACTTGTTTGTGGAGCGCCTCCCGCAACTCCTGCTCAGCCCGTTTCTGATTCTCCACATCGATAACAATTCCCTGAAATCTTGTCACCGCGCCGGACTCATCGATGTACGCTTTGCCTTTGAAGCGCAGCCAGTGAATGGATTCGTCCGACCAGATTACCCGGCTGTACGCGTCATAGGCCTCAGTGCTGCGCAACGCGGTTTGAACCGCCTGATCCACGCGCTCCCTGTCTTCGGGATGCAGTCTCTGAAGGAAAACATCGTAGTCAATCTGGGCGTCCGGGGCAAAACCGAATAGGGCTTTGCAGCGCGAGGACCACGTTAGCTCACCGCTATGCAGATCCCAGGCCCACGTCCCAACTTCAGCCGCTTCGATGGTGTCTCTATACCAGATCTCACCCTTGCGAAGGTCCGCAATTTCGGCTTCCAGTGCGGCAACCCGCGACGCGAGCACAGCTTCGGATTCCACAGACATCCCTCGTTCAGAACTCATGACTTTGCACTGTGGATTGTTTCCGGGCTGAGAAGTTACTTGTCCAGCGCTGCGACCTTGCGCAAAGACCCAAGCCTCTCGGCGAACGCAGGGACAAAACAGGCAGCTTCCTCCGCAGTGGCACCAGATTTCTCGAATCTGTCGCGGATTGCCGAATCTGTCAGAAAGCTCAGCCGGTCGCTAAGCCATTTCGCATCACTCACTCGAACGCCATTCGTGACTTGGCCCGCAAGCTTTCCATCGTGTCTAAAGTAGATGAAACCATCCTCAATACCATCGATCCACACTGGGGTCTGCTTACGATAGCCTTCGCAGGACCACTGTGACTTCCGCTCCGGTACACCCATCGTCTGCCCCCAGTCGGTGACGGCGTACACTTCCCGGCCGCCGTCCTGAATGACGGCCTGATTGTCCGGCTTTACGTCCCAGCTGGCAAGCAACATGATCAGAAGCTTAAGGCCTGCGAGCTCCCTTGTGCCCTTCAAATCCGCAGTGTCTAAAGACCACTTCTTGCCTGCAACGGCAGAGAACTCCCTCGTAAACCGGGCATTCTCAAACGCACCGGTCTCCGGCGCAATCGCTTTGGCTGCACGCTTCAACGCACCCGGGGAGATACCCCGAATCGTGCCGCTCCGCACAAAATACGCCACCGGGGCGAAATATCCCGCACTCCGGACCACATTCGAGGAGAATGTCTCAGGTTTTGTTTCTGGCCCGAACTTTACGAACCACTTCGCTCCATTCGCATCGGTCACAACCACCTTGGGCGACGTGCCACCGGACTCTTCCTCGACAAACTGAAAAGGAGCTTTGGGTGCGCTCCCGCTCTCCGATGCACCTGGTTCCCGCAGAAGAGTCGCGCCAAAACCCACTCCGGTGATCGACGCCAGCAATAAACCCCAAACACTGAAACGAAATCGCAACATAACAGGTGGACTCTCTTCCAACACCCACAGTTACAAGCTCTACGACCGGGGCTTTTTTTCCTCTGCTTCAGGAGATGCAGACGTCGATTTCTTGTTCTGCTGCGTCAGCTTTTCCACCCATCGCTCAGGCGGATTCATCATCAGAGTTACGATCGCGAGGAACAGAAAAAGGATCAGTCCAACCACGATTTCCACAAGTCCCATGACTTATTGTGACGCCATACTGTGACCTGTGCGCGAATGCACGCTCTGTTAGAATTCAACTAGAAGCGAGATAGTTCAGCATGACAGAACGGCGACAAGGAGCCGAGGTGGAAAAGCTCACACAACAAAACATACAGGAAGCTTTTCTCAATAATGCCCGCAAAGACAAGACGTTCCTGACTATCTACCTGATGAGCGGAGTAAAACTGTCAGGGCGCATCAAAAGCTTCGACAAGTACTCTGTCATCCTTGAAGCCAGCAATCAGGAGCAGCTGATCTTTAAACACGCTATTTCCACGGTTGTGATCTCCCGGGCGTCCCATGGACCCGTCAGTCACGGCGTTTCCTCTATCCCTGGACCTCCCCCGCTGCCCACCGTCCCTGCCCCTGTCGACAGCGGACATCAGGAGTAAGCGATTTGCCCGCGGAAAACCGCGAACGCGCCATCATCGCGGGAGTAGAGCTGAAAGGCCGCCCGCAACGTCGTCCTGGAGTCAACTCGGAAACGCAGAACTACACCAGCGAGGAATCCCTGGAGGAGCTCCGAAGTCTGACCGAAAGCGCCGGTGCCCAGGTCGTCGACACCGTGTTCCAGTCGCGTGAGTCCGCCGAGTCGGCCACCCTCATCGGTTCAGGAAAACTGGACGAGCTGAAACAGCGCGTCGAAGCCACAAACTGCGATGTAGTCATCTTTGACCGCGACTTGTCCCCAACGCAGTTGCGCAATCTCGACCGCGATATTCCTTGCCGGGTCATTGATCGCACGCAGTTGATCCTCGACATCTTTGCCAGACGTGCCCGCACCCGGGAAGGTCAGATGCAGGTGGAGCTCGCTCAGCTAACGTACCTCCTGCCGCGGCTCGCCGGAAGCAGGACAGACCTATCCCGGTTGGGCGGAGGCATCGGCACCCGTGGTCCCGGCGAAACGCAGCTGGAAACAGATCGACGGCGCATCTCCCTGCGCATCAAAAAAATTGAAGATGACCTCGAGTCCGTCAGGGTTGGACGCTCAGTACAACGACGCCAGCGTCAGGCAGTCCCACTCGCAACAGTTAGTCTCGTTGGCTATACCAATGCCGGCAAGTCGACACTGTTTAACCGTCTAACCGGATCCGAAGTTCTCGCCGATGCGAAGATGTTCGCAACACTCGATCCCACCGTCCGCCAATTCCTGCTGGCTTCCAACCGCCGCGTCCTGTTGAGTGACACCGTAGGCTTCATCCGGAGTCTCCCCACAACCCTCGTCAACGCTTTTCGCGCAACGCTGGAAGAGGTAACCGAAGCCTCTCTTTTGCTGCATGTGGTGGACCTGTCCGCTCCCCAGGCGCC
>JACMLA010000663.1 GCA_014379815.1 Bryobacteraceae bacterium
ACGGTGGGTTCGTGACGCTGGTCAGCTTGCCGGGAGGCGATGCGCTTGCCGCCTGGGAATCCGAAGGCGCCATCCAAACCAGTCGAGTCGAATAGACATCGGACACGATAAACTCGTTCAGGATGTTTGTTTCCGTGACGCGGCTGCGTCTGAGGTCCTGGTGGTTTGTCTTCCGGTTCTTTCGCCACAACAGTGCGACCGCCGCCCAGCTGCGCAAAGCTGCGGGTTTCCGTAGCGGGGCCACGCTCATCGACAGGGGTTGGGCTTTCTGGACTAAAACGCTTTGGGACAGCGAGCAGGACATGAAGGTCTATCGCGGCTCCGGCGCGCACAGCACTTCAATGCCTCTGCTTCGAAAGTGGTGCTCCGAGTCCGCAGTCACCCACTGGACTCAGCCCGAAGACCGACTACCCTCCTGGCTAGACGCCCATCGCCACCTCGTCGAGGCTCCGCGATTCGCCGCAGTCGATCATCCCGGCTCCGACCACACTGCCCGCAGAATCCCGGAGCCGACGGTATCCTTCTGGCGCGACCATCCGCTTTCCTGACGCTCGCGTCAACTCCGATGCAGGCAGCTGGGCTACGCTCTCTACCCGCGCGAGGATTCGAGAAGCCTCGGCTGTGACGTGACCATCTCCATCCAGAAAGGGAGTGCGGAACTGAGCAGATTCGACGGGATGCGGGCAGGAGCAATGGAATGTTCGAGGCGGCAGACCCGGCCCCGCTGATTGCCGTCAACAACGACAGTGCCCTTACCAGACGTCACGCGGTATGCAGAGTTGGCCCCGCGTTCGACACGTATAGACTCCAGCGGCCAGTCGCATTCAGCAAGCATCTGGATCTGACCCTGGACGCCGGTTAGGATGACCATATCGGTCGGTCTGTGGCCGGATGCGAGGACGCCCAAAGCCGTTGTCATAATGTTTTGCGCGTCCGCGTAGAACCGGTCCATGCGGTACTCTTCGGCCCGGAATGAAACATTGAGAGAGAACTTGTGTAGACACAATTCTTTCCTTTAACCGGTTCCTTTGAAAAAAATGGGAGGTCGCACCGAAGCGCCACCTCCCGCCGGAACGACTCCTGATATCGCCGCCTTTAGAAACTGAAGCGAGCGAAAATCTGAACAACGCGTGGATTGCTGCTGAACACAGCCTCCGGTTGATTGAAAATCGGGTTGCCCGGAATCAATTCATTGCGCGTGTCCGTGCGAGCCCGGAGCGTTACAACGTTCGGGAATCCGGGAACAAATTGCGCGTGGTTAAATGCGTTGTAGAGTTGCCCACCCAGATCGAACCTCACGCGTTCGCCATAGCTAAAACGCTTCTGAATCGAGAAGTCGACGTTGTTGATTGGGCGAAGCGGCAGCGTGTTCCGTCCGCCGTTCGCATAAGCACCGGCGCCCGCTTTGATGTACCGGGCGTTCGGATTCGTCGCAAGGTAAGCGACCGTGGCTCCTCTGCTGTTCCTGAGCGCTGTTACATCGCTGCCCGTTCCGTCTGTTCCGGACGGATTGACAATCGCCCGATCGCCTGCGGTGTCACCGTTCAGATTGGAATCCACCCCGCTTTGCACGGTGGCGTATTCCGGAGATTCGTAAGTGTAGGTGCCGTTCGTCAGCCAGTTGCCCAGCAAATTCCTCGCCAGCCAGCTCGACTTCTTGAACCACGGAACGTCGTAGCTGGTGGTGAAGGTGAAGCGCTGCCGGCGGTCGAGCGCTGAGGAAGACCGCTCGCTTCGCAGATTCCCAAAATCAGCAGGACGGCGAGGAGTAAGGTATGTGGAAAATACAGCCGCCGTGCTGTCGTCGATATTGTGGCTCCAGGTGTAAGCGGCAATAAAGTAGATGCCATTTGCAAAGCGCCGGGTCAATTGCGCGGCCATTCCGTGGTAAATAGAGTTACCCCATGGCATGAAGCCAACGATACTATTCGCGAAGCCTGCCGAAGCGTAACTATTCGTCGGCAGTCCCTGCAGCGTTTCGAGAGTCAGCGGAAGTCCGTCGAGTTGCGCCTGCGGAGGCGCCGTCAGATACGTCGGGAGGCTCTGCGCAGGCGTCACGGGTGTGGTCCTGTTCAGCCGAATCTGTACTGGCAAGTGAACGCCCTTCGTCCCGAGGTATCGCACTTCGGCGGTATAGTCATTCCGAAACACGCGCTGTATCCCGACATTCCACGAGAGCGAATACGGCCGCTGCTGATCCGGCACATAGCTGGAAGTCGATGCACGCGCTTCGGCCGGACTCGGGTTCGTTGCAAAGGTGCCCGGAAGACCACCGCCTCTGAGAAAGTTCGTCTCATTGCCGGTCACATCGATAGTTGTGGCGAATTGCGGAGGAAGTGAAAGAATACCGAGATTCTGGTAGACCTGATCGTAGGCCATTCCGAATCCGGCGCGGACCGACGTCTTGCCCTTGTTGCCCGGCGAATACGCGATTCCGATACGAGGCGCCCAGTTGTTCTTCTGAGCAGTTGGCTCATTGAAACTGATCAGTCCCGGTACGCTGGCCGCGCTGTTCAGCCGCTGCAGCTTGCTGCCATACGGGACATCGACAAATTCGTACCGTAAGCCCAGATTAAATGTAAGATTCGGGCGGAGGCGGAATTCATCGTTGATGAAAGCGTAGCGTGAGAACAGATCGCCTGAGAACGGAAACGAGCCCGCGCTCCGCTGACCAACATCGCTCGGAGCCTTATCCAGCAGATACTGCTCAAGATCCTTATATTGGTAATCGCCCCGCGAACGCTGCACGAATACCGAAGGGGCGATTACCTTACGTCCGTCATATCCGAACTTCAGGGAGTGGCGCCCTTTGTTCCAGCTGATATTGTTCACCAGTTGGTATGTGTTAATAATACTGGACTGAGGAGCGTTTGGATTCGGCCCCAGCTGCACATTCAGATCCTGATTGATCTGGATGTTCGGGAAGGCGTCAAGACCGGGGAAAGAATGGTCTCCGGCCGGAACAATCTGGAAGAATCGGGAGTACGCCATGCGGAATTCGTTGGTTAGGTTGGGCGCAAACGTGTGGTATTCAGCGATTGTGGCCAAATGAGAACGCGTTGGCTGCAACGCGAAGAACGCCGGAAGAGTGGCGGTGTTGTCGATGGTATCGGTCTTGTTATACACATACCGAACGCGCAACTGGTCCTTATCGGAAACATTGTAATCGGCGGAACTCACCAGATTATATGCATTCTGAAAATTAGGAGCGTTGATCGGCAGGATTCCGATCGGGATATTCACCCCGTTGACTACAGTCTGGCCTCCGGTTGCCGGAGCCGGGGCAAGGTATTGCTTCAGGACGTCGTAGTTAGTCTTCGATATCCCGCTCATTCCATCCAGAAGAGCATAACCCGCCGCAGTTGGTGAAAACACGCCCGCCGAGGGAACACTCGCCTGGCCAACACTCTGATACTCCATGTTGCCGAAATAGAACAGTTTATTCCTCAGAATCGGGCCGCCAATAGTGCCACCGGGACGGTTCTGGTCAAAACGCGGATTCGTAGTTAAACCCTGGCGCGACTGCGTTACATCCACGGCATTCAGATTTCGATTCTGCAGGTAGTTGTAAATGGAGCCGTGGAGGGCATTCGTTCCGCTCTTAATAACGATGTTGAAAATACCGCCGGACGAATGGCCAAACTCCGGGCTGTACTGGTTCTGCAAAATCGACAGTTCCTGCGTAGCTTCGTTGGACACATAGCCGTTTGGGCCGGTTACGTCGCGGCGATTATTGTCCACGCCTTCGATATTGAAACTGTTGTTGGTAGGGCGCTGGCCGCCTACCGATGGACCGGTACCGGACCCCACCC
>JACMLA010000664.1 GCA_014379815.1 Bryobacteraceae bacterium
CGACCGGGTGACCCTGCAGGTACAGCAGACAGCAAGACTGGATTTTGCCTTGAACGTAGGGGAAGTTTCGGAGACCGTCAATGTCGAGGCTTCGGCAGCGCTATTGCAGACCGAAACCTCCACCGTCGGGACTGTGATCGACGCAGCCAAAATCGCAGATTTGCCCCTGAATGGCCGGAATTTCGTGCAGCTCGCGCAGTTGATTCCAGGCGTGAATGCAGGTACGCCCGGTTCCATTAGCGTCCGGCGTGGGCGAGGATCCATCGGCCAGCAGGATTCTCCTTTCGGCTCCACCGGCATGAACGCAAACGGAAACCGCGACACCGCCAACCGCTACTTCATCGATGGCATCGAATTCATGGACTACGACGCCATGACGTACTCCTTCTCCCCTTCCGTCGATTCCCTTGCCGAGTTCAAAGTGGAAACCAGTACGTACGCAGCCGACGCTGGAGGCGCTCCCGGAGGCTACATCAACATGCTGACCAAGCGGGGCGGCAACGCGTATCATGGAACACTTTGGGAGTTCAATCGCAACGATGCGCTAACGCAGACGTATGACGCAATCGCGGAACAGGAAGTCACGCCGCCGCGCCTGAACCGCAACCAGTTCGGGGCCAACCTCGGTGGACCTCTCACCATCCCAAAGCTCTATAACGCGAAGGACAGAACGTTCTTCTTCTTCAACTGGGAGGCAGGACGTCTGGCACAAGGAGCCGTCCCCGGATTCCGAACGGTTCCCACGCAGGCGCAGCGGAATGGAGACTTCAGCACTCTCGTCGATGCCCGTACCCGCCAGCCAATCGTGCTGCGGGATCCGCTGAACGCAGGCATCGTGGGGAACGTCATTCCACGAAGCCGCCTCAGTCCGGAAGCACTCGCATTTCTGCAATTTGAACCTCTGCCCAACACACAGAATGGAACTTTCAACTACCTCTCGCAAACCTTCAGTTCCGTCTCGATGCAGGATAGCTACAACGGCCGTGTGGATCACAGACTCACGTCGAAGGACCAGATATCCGGGCGCTACGTCTTCAACGACACGTATGAGGCGGGTGTACCTTTCTGGGGCAATGACGAACGTAACAATCTGGGGAGCACGCGCAACTTCGGCTTTTCCTGGATCCGCACCATAAGCCCGTCCATCGTGAATGAATTCCGAAGTGGCTGGCATCGCTTTGCGGAGTTTGAAGTTTTTGGCACCACCAACAATCCGAATTTCGACGTAACCGGCAAGATGAATCTGCCCGGAGTGTCCAGGCTGCCGCAGGAGTTCGGGCCTCCCTCGATTTCCATCAATGGCCCTGACGGCGTCACCAACATGTATGACCTCAACCGGCAGATTGGACCGCGTGACCGGTCGAACGGCATCATCCAGTTCGACGACGGCCTGTCCTGGCAAGTCGGGAAACACTTTCTGCGACTTGGTATCAACATCGCCCGCAGAAAGGTCACCTTCGAGCAGGCGCGCGATCCTCGCGGTTCCTTTACGTTCGACGGAACCTATACGGGAAGTGCGCTTGCCGATTTCATGCTCGGATACGTCCGGTCAGGCCGCCTGAACCCAGCTCATACATCCACAGATTTGAGTAACTGGTGGCAAGGCTACTATGTCAACGACGACTGGAAGCTGACCTCCCGGCTAACCATCAATCTGGGACTTCGGTACGACCTGTTTGGCCGCTACGTGCAATCTGACGACAAGTTCGTGAACATTGAACAAAACGGCCTGATCGTCAGTCAGCTGGTTACGACGCAAACATCGAAGTACGGTCGCCGCCTGATGGCCGGGGATCACAACGACTTTGGCCCACGCATTGGGTTCGCCTACAGGCCCGGTTTTCTTGGGGAAGCAGTCATTCGCGGAGGCTACGGAATCTACTTCACTCCGCAGATTTCGAACGCCATTTTTGCCATGGCCGAAGGCGCACAGGCCACTGCCGGTGCCAACGTGATTGGCAACATAACAGGCGCTCCGAATCTGTTCTTCAGCAATGCGTTTACCAGCGCCGCCGCGGCAGGCAACTACAATTTTGCGGTCAGCAATGACCAGAATATGCGCGATACCTACGTGCAGCAATGGAACTTCAACATCCAGAAACAGCTGCCTGGAAAGATCGTAGTCGACACCGGATATGTAGGCTCCAAGTCTACGAACCTCATCGTGACATTCGGTGACATGAACCGGCCCATTCAAGTCGTGGACCCTCGCACACCTGGTCTGGCTCCCTTAAATGCGCGCCGTCCCAATCAGGCGTTCCTTCGCAACGTTGCGGGCGACAAGAGCATCGGCAACTCGATCTATCATTCGCTGCAGGTCAAAGGAGAGCGGCGCATGGCAAGGGGCCTGACGTTTCTGTCAGCCTATACATTCTCCAAGTCGATTTCCGGCCCAAGTGACATTGGGGGGCAGGTAGGAGGCGGGTCCTTTATCGGCGGCATTCAGGACATCTACAACCTGCAGAACGAGCGTGCCGTCTCTGGCTTCGACGTCACACATCGCAACGTAAACACCATTCTTTATGAGCTCCCGTTCTTCCGGAACGCAGGCCGCCTGAGAAGAACGATGCTTGCGGGATGGCAGATGTCAACAATCATGACCGCGCAGTCCGGCTTCCCTGCCCCAATCGATTTCGGAGTTGATACCACAGGGACCGGCGTTCTCTCCCGAGCGGATGTGACCGGACAGGCTCCTATGCTGCAGGACGACCAGCGCACGTGGAAGCGATGGTTCAACACCGATGCGTTCGCGGCGGTGCCCTTTGGCCGCTTCGGCAACTCGCCGCGTACCAACGCCATCCGTTTGCCCGGAATCGTCAACTTCGATTTCTCCATCAACAAGTCTTTCCCGATTTCGGAGCGATTCCGGCCTGAGTTTCGAACGGAGGTCTTCAATCTGTTCAACCACTTCAACCCCGACCCTGGCACGGTGGATCGAAACTTCCGTTCCCAGACTTTCGGCACCATCGGCGGCGGAGTGCGCGGGATTACAACCCGCGTAATTCAGCTCGGTCTGAAGCTCTATTTCTGAGCGGCGACATTGTCCAGTTTGTCGAACCTGGTCGTGACAAGTTGTTTCTGGTCGAATCCGAATTCCAGCAATGTGTGGGAGTTCTCATCCTCCTCCAGACAAAAACTTTCAACAGGTCCGAAAACCGTTTGCAGTTCTTCCGTTGTGCAGGTTGGCAGGTAGACCCGGAGGACACGCGGATCGTAATACCGGAACATCAGCTGGCTACCCTGTGGATCCCGCACCACCAGAAAGCGACGAAGATGGCGTCGTAATGTCTCAAGCCTCGTGTCGCATTTAAGAAACACACCCCAGCTATTCCCCCACGCCCGCCTGATGAATCTCCGGGTTTTCTGATCATCGTAGTCAAGTTGA
>JACMLA010000665.1 GCA_014379815.1 Bryobacteraceae bacterium
ACAAAACGAAGAAAAGTTGTTCAGATCCCGGCGATAAGCATCCAGCGTGTTCTTTGCCAGACCTTTCTCGATCCGGCAGAAAGCCAGGAACGCGTCGACGAAGGCCTCCAGTTTTGCGGCAGGAATCGCACAAACAGGTGCGATTGCCTCGTCATTCATGACGCCAATGGTACGATATAGCCGGTCTGTTCCAAAACGTGCCCAATTGGTTGTGGTGTGGCAGGATCCTCGAATAAGAAGGTTGTCATTCAGAGATTCGACCGCGAGCCAATATTTGGCTTCGTTCAGCAGAACGCGTGGCTGCGAGCGGACGGAATCGAACTTCTCAGCCCAACCGGCACTCTGATCCAGATCGCATTGATGGATGCCAAAGCGATTTGCTTTGTACGCGAGTTTTCGCTCGACCCGGTCCCGGCTTCCCGACGCGCCTTTCTGAACCGGCCTAAAGTGGATGGCGTTTGGGTTCGTTTGGTTTTTCGCGATGCGGAGATGCTCGAAGGCGTAATGCCTAACAATCTGCTCTACATGGAAGCCGCAGGCATCAGCGTGATTCCTCCCGACAGCGCACAAAGAGTGTTCGCTCCACGTACTGCGCTGACAGCCGTTCAGGTGCTCGGAGTGGTAGGAAGCCCGTTCCGGGGCCAGAGCAAAGCCAGAACAGGAAAAGGTACACAAGAGCAGATCGGGTTGTTTGAAGGTTCCGGCTTGTGAAGCGGCAGTCCCTGCTGGTACTACTCACCGTGGTTCTGGTAGGCCTCTACTATCACTGGTGCAGCCGGATCACGGGCGCACAATTCACATCCGAAGCCGATTTGCCGGGCTATTACAACTATCTTGGCCGCTCGCTATTAGCCGGGAAACTGAGTCTTCCGGTTGAGCCTGCACCAGAACTCCTGGCCCTGCCCGACCCATGGGATCCCCAGAAGAACGGCCCGTGGCGTCTCCACGACGCCGTTCTGTTCGAGGGCAAGCATTACCTCTACCATGGCGGCGCACCTGCCCTGCTCCTGTTCGCTCCGTGGCGTAAGCTCACGGGTCGTGACTTGCCGCATCATTTTGGGCTGCTTCTGATCGTTTTTGCGGCCTTCCTGTTCTGGACCGGAGCAATCATCCGCGTCGCAGGAATGGAACGCGCGAATCCTCTGGTGCTGGTTTGTGTAGCTCTGTGCTCCGGAGTGCCTTACCTTTTAAACCGCGTGGAAGCCTACGAGATCGCAATCGGTGGCGGACTTCTATGTGTGGCCGGTGGCATGTTCTTTCTGACCGGCCGCCAATGGATCGCGTCTGGAATTTTCTTCGGTATGGCGCTGGCATGCCGTCCTCATATGGCTATCGTGGGTTTGCTGGCAGCGGGGTACATACTCTGGACCGAACGCGGCAGCTTCCAGCCATTGCTAAGGTTCTGTGTGCCTCTGCTTTGTTGTTTCGGTCTGGCTGCCGCATACAACTATGCGCGCTTCCGGGACCCTCTCGAGTTCGGTGTGCGCTACCTGCTCGCCGGTGACCGAAGCCAGCAACATATCGTGTGGTCGCTGCGCAACATACCAACAGGTCTCTACTACTATCTGTGGAGTCCGCCAGAACTGGAGCCCGTGTTTCCCTGGCTTCGGCTTACACTCCGGTTTCCCTGGCCGAACCATTTGTTTCCTCCGAATTACTTTCTCGAAGCGACCATGGGCGTCCTGTTCGCCGCGCCCGTAGTCATCCTGGCGTTCCGATCCCGTCAGCCCCTTGCGAAGTTTGCCGCCCTCAGTGGCGTGGTGATCCTGATCTATCTGCTGGGCACAGGTCTGACCACCCATCGTTACTTTCTGGATTTTGTACCTCTGCTGCTATTCGCCGCGGTCCTCGGGTACGACCAGGTCCCACGCTGGCTATTCGTGTCGCTGGCCCTCGTCGGTTGCCTCGCTAATATGGCCCTCGGCGTTATCGGGCCCTATGACGATTACCTGCGCAAGCGACCCGACAGCTATCTGCGCCTCGCTGGCTGGTTCAGCCCTCTTCCGGAGCATCGGCCTGTGGACCTGCCGTCCTTCCGCGTAACCCTCTCCGGGCAAACGGCTCCTATGCCGGATGGAATCCGTCAGCCGTTGCTGAGCGTAGGACGCCAGGTGCATCGGTACGTGTTGTATCAGGAACACGCGCGCGGACAAATCCAGTTGATTTCCCACACGGATGCTGCGAACGTGATTGCCGCGTCAGGTCTTCCTGAAGCCGCGCCCCATGCGCTCGAACTGGCCTACGATTCGCCGACTCGTGTGTTGTCGATCAGGACAGACGCGTCGAGTCCGGTCCAGCACGCGACGGGACGTCTGATTACAGCGCCCAGCCAGATCCGTATCGGAGAACAGCTGGCAGACTACTTTCTGACCGTTCCGCGGTTTGTTGGAAAGGTGGAAGCTACCGCGGGTCAGATACCCCGGTAAAGCCGTAACCCAAGTGCGTCCGGCAAACCGGCGTCAAGAATCCTGCGAAAGGTTTTACTGATATCGTATTCGGCCCGGTGAAAACTCAGAACACCGCTGCCGCTGTCAAACAGAGCCCAGGCCGCGCGAGGGTCTCCGTCCCGTGGCTGTCCAACCGAACCAGGATTCAGCAACCACAAACTGGCATCATCGACCGTAACGAGGTCCGGTTTCAGGATGCGGACGCCGCTCCGGTGAATCTCAAAACCGCCCGCGACATGAGTATGTCCAAAGAACGACACCGTCGTAGTCGCATCAGGGGCCGCCGCCCTGGCATCTTCAGCAGCGACCATATACTCGTCCTCATCACCAGGCGAGCCGTGCACCATACTGAAGCCATTCACTTCGAGAGGTCCCGCAGGCAGGTTCTCCAGCCACTCGGCATTTTCCCGCGTCAGTTCGGTCTGGGTCCACTCTGCGGAGGTGCGGGCCATCGGGTTGAACCACTCCAGATCCGCCAGTCCGACCGCAGCTTTATCGTGATTTCCCCGAATCACGTGAAGACACTCCGCACGCGCAAATTCCGCAGCGTAGTTTGGATCAGGACCGTACCCCACGGTGTCGCCGCAGTTCAGAATACTGTCGTAGGAACCTTTGGCTTTTGCCAGTACCGCCTCGAGGGCAGCCCGGTTTGCGTGAATGTCGCTGAGAATCAGATAGCGCACAGGCGAAGTAAAACTACCTCCGGAGGTGCGCCCAAACGCGCGGGTACACCGATCGTCC
>JACMLA010000666.1 GCA_014379815.1 Bryobacteraceae bacterium
CTGCTCCGCGATCGTTTGCTGGCAAATGGGCAGGTACTCGCCCTGGCACTGGTACCCGCAAAGCCACAGGCCAAGCAATAACTTAACTAACGCGGGCCGAAGGTTGGCGTGGGCTTTCGTAACTCGGCTGATTTTCCGGTAGGGCGTATATTGTCTAACCTGCCAGCCCGCAGACCAACGAACCAGCAAGCTAAATCAACGAAGCGCGGAGCAGTCGCTCCGGCGGAATTGTCGGCCGGGCGGCTGGGCCGTCTGTACCTGGGTTGCGTAATGGACGCTGCTTCTCGGATTCCCTGGAGTCGGGCCTGGAGACCCTCCGCAGGCGTGGACGCCTGCCCCACCTCAGCTTGAATTCGGTGAGTAGAATCGAAGTATGTCGCTCGCCCTGGCATCGCCGTATTGCGAGTACCTCGACGGCGACCTGGCGCCAAAATCTTTGCCAGACGAAAAGCACAGCGCTTTGCTTTATGAGCTCATGCTGTTGCCAGGCGCCAGAGCAAGTGAGTATGGTCTCAGGATCCGACCTGAGCTCCATTTACGAATTACAGAAACGCGGTACAGGATCCCGGATCTCGCAGTCTTTTCCGCAGGAAGCGAGGTTCCGTTGACCCTCATGAACAATCTATCTTCGTAGTCCGGCCGAATGAAGGCTGGCACGAAGTCAAGTCTCCCTTAACTTCGATGAAATTTTTGCCAAATCGACCTGACCCTATACTGAGGGTTGATGCGAGTTCGCTTCGCTCCTTCCCCCACGGGCTACCTGCACATTGGTAGTGCCCGGACCTTCATTTTTAACTGGCTCTTCGCCCGCCGCAACGCAGGGACAATGATCCTTCGTATCGATGATACGGATCTGGAACGGAACACCGAAGCATCTCTGAATTCGATCTTCGAGGGCCTGCAGTGGCTGGAATTGCCATGGGACGAGTTCTACCGGCAATCGGAGCGGCTTGATCTGCATCGTGAGATGGCTCTGGCGATTTTCGAGAAGGGTTCCGCGTACCGCGATTTCACTCCCGCCCATTCCTCGGAAGACAGCCCGGAGCACAGTGCTTCAGTCGGCGCCTGGCTCTGCAACCCTGGCATGCCGGAACTATCGCGAGAAGAATCCGACCGTCGCGCCGCTTCGGGCGAGCCATTCGTGATCCGGTTCCGCGTACCCCGTGATGAGCAGGAGCGGCAAGTGACGTTCGCGGATCTGGTTTTCGGAGAACAATCCAAGCGCTCCTCTGACATCGAGGATTTTGCGCTGTTGCGGTCCAGCGGCATGCCGACGTACCACATGGCGTCTTGCGCCGACGATGCCGATCTGCACATCACGCATGTGATTCGTGGTCAGGATCACCTGACAAACACGTTCAAGCATGTTTTGATTTTCGAAGCTCTGGGCGTTCCTGTCCCGGAGTTTGCGCACCTGCCCTTGCTGATGGCTCCCGATGGGGCGAAGCTTTCCAAGCGGAAACACGGGCCCGTTGTCAGCGTGATGACGTACAGGTACGCCGGCTTTCTGCCTGCCGCCTACATCAACTTTCTCTCGCTGCTGGGGTGGAATCCAAAAGATAACCGTGAGCAGATGTCACGGGAGGAGTTGGTCGAGGCGTTCCGGTTTGAAGGAGTCAATCGAAGCAACGCGGTGGTGAATTTCAGCGAGGACGATCCCATTGACCCCAAAGCTCTGTGGCTGAATTCGCAGCACATTTTTGCGCTGTCGCCCACGGACCTGGCCTCAAAGCTTTCGCCCGTCCTGCGCGCGGCGGGTTGCGACTTTACCGACGAGTACCTTCTGCAGGTCGTCCCACTCATTCGCGAGTGCATCCGAACACTGAACGAAGCCATTTCGGTTGCCGACTTCTTCTTTCTTCCGGAGCTTGCGCCCTACGATCCTGTAGAACTGATCCCACCGAAAGGCGACGCTTCCCTCGCGAGGAACGTGCTGACCAAAGCTTTGGAAGTGCTGCCGTCCGCCGAGTTCAACCATGCCGGGCTGGAGCCTGTACTCCGGGAAGCAGCGTCCAGTCTGGGAGTCAAAACTGGGCAGATGTTTCAACCGATCCGCGTTGCAGTGTGCGGTCGAAAGAACGCTCCGCCGTTATTTGAAACGATGGAAGTGCTGGGCCGCGATCGCTGCCTGCACCGCATTCGCCAGGCATCTGACAAGCTTCAGTAACAATAAAGGAATATGAGTCATTCCGCCCCGGAGGCTGTCGGCGTTCCGTCTGCCGAAGCATCTGGCCCGTCTAATTTTATCCGCGACATCATGATTGCCGACCTGAAGAGCGGCAAGCATCAGGGTCGCATCCAGACGCGGTTTCCCCCGGAGCCGAACGGCTATCTCCACATCGGTCACGCCAAAGCTATCTGTCTCGATTTCGGTCTGGCCGATGAGTACCATGGCAAAACCAACCTTCGGTTCGACGATACAAACCCGTCTAAAGAGGAAACCGAGTATGTGGATTCCATCATGGAGGATGTCCGCTGGCTTGGATTCGAATGGGATGGCCTGCACTACGCGTCGGATTACTTC
>JACMLA010000667.1 GCA_014379815.1 Bryobacteraceae bacterium
CGTCGGGATAGCGGGAGTCGATAAGTCGGTCCGGGAGTCGGCAATCGCCATGGGAATGACAGGGCGCCAAGTCCTGTTTCAAGTGGAACTGCCTCTGGCGATTCCATCCATAACTGCGGGCATCCGGATTGCTACTGTAACAACGATCGGAACAGCGACGATAGCTTCGGCAATAGGAGGCGGTGGGCTCGGTGTGTTTATATTTCGGGGAATCGCTACTGTCGACATGACCGCCGTACTCGCGGGTGCTTTGCCCGCTGCTTTGATGGCCGTTGTGGCCGACGAAGGACTAGGATGGCTCGAGCGAAAGCTCTCTCCCGCACGTTCCTGATCGCTGCGATCGCCATCTTGAGCGCATGCTCGAGACCGGAGAAAATCGTGGTCGGGTCAAAGAATTTTACCGAGCAGCTGGTGCTAGGCGAAATCATGGCGCAGCAGATCGAGCGCACAGTCGGTGTCCGGGTCGACCGCCGCCTGAACCTCGGAGGCACTATGCTGGCGCAACAGGCTCTGATCTCCGGTGCCATCGATCTCTATCCCGAGTACACCGGAACGGCCCTGACCGCTATTCTGAAGCAGCCACTGCAGTCCGATCCTGGGAAAGTGCTCGACCTGGTCCGGCGTACGTATGCCGACCGTTTCCAACTGACCTGGCTGGAACCATTCGGATTCAACAACACGTTTGCGATGGTGATCCGCCGCAGCGACGCCGGTACTGTTCGGACAATCACCGAAGCCGCCTCTGCGCGTTCCTGGAAGCTGGGCGTAGGGTATGAATTTCTGCAGAGGCCTGACGGGTTTCCAGGCCTGGCCCGAACGTACGGTCTTCGAACCGACGGCGGGCCCGTCACGATGGATCTGGGACTCCTGTTTACGGCTCTGCGCAACGGTCAGGTCAACATGGTGGCTGCGAACTCTACTGACGGCGTGCTGGCAGTAATTGACGCTGTGGTCTTGAGGGATGACCGGGCTTACTTCCCGCCCTACGAGTGTGCCCCCGTAGTTCGTAAGGAGACGCTGGAACGGTATCCAAAACTCCAGCCTGCGTTGCAGAAGCTTTCCGGCAGCCTGACTGACGAGACCATGCGCCGCTTGAACTACGCGGTCGACGGCGAGCACAAACCCATACGCGAAGTAGCGGCGCAGTTTCTTGCGACACTGAAAGATTGACAAAGAGGCATCCGGACCTGATTTATGGATGAGCGTTCCTGTTTGATCGTGGGCGGAGGAATCGCAGGACTCACCGCAGCTGAGACATTGCAAGAAGCTGGCTGGAAAGTCACGGTAGTGGAAAAGGGCCGCGGACCGGGAGGTCGGTTGTCCACACGCCGTATCGGGGAATCGAAACTGGACCATGGTGCGCAGTTCCTCACCGTGCGGGACGACCTGTTCCAGAAACGAATCACAAAATGGGAGTCAGCCGGTGTCGTACGGCCCTGGTTTACCAGCGACGACGGCCACACCAGGTATTGCGGCGTTGACGGAATGAACGGGATTGCCAAAGATCTGGCACGCGGACTCAACGTACAATCGCATTCGCATGTAGTTCACGTCGAGCATTGTGACGGTCGATGGCTGGTTCAGGACGAGCAGGGGAACACTTACGATGCTCCCGTTCTCGTGTTGACACCCCCTGCTGAACAGAGTCTTGCATTATGCGAACCGTTCCGCCCGCTGCTGGGCCGGAAACTGGTTCAAACTCTTCAGAGCATTCACTTCGAACCTTGTTATGCCCTGATGATTACCGGTGACGGAAAATCGAGGGTCCCTGAGCCTGGCTACGTTCGACCAGCGAGTGGAGCCGTGCAGTGGGTGGGAGACAACGTCCGCAAGGGAATCACCGCGGGTCCTCTCGCGTTGACCATTCACGCGACCGCTCGCTTTACGACCGATAACTGGGAAAAGAAACCGGACGCGATTACCGCTATGCTGCTGGAGGAAGTCGCCCTCTACATCGACGGGTCCGTGCAGGAAACGGAGTTGCATCGCTGGCGGTACAGTAAGCCTGTCAGGACCGAGACGGTGCGGTGCTTACACGGTACCTGCCCAGGACCAATCTACTTTGCCGGTGACGCTTTTGGCGGACCCCGCGTAGAAGGGGCCTTCCTGTCAGGTCTGGAGACAGCAAAGGCAATCCTTGCCTCTTCCGGGCAGACTGGACACGATTAGTGCCCAACACATTACTACCCAACACAGAGGTCGCGATTGTAGGCGGAGGTCTGGCGGGCCTGGCGTGTGCCGCCGAGCTGACCCGGAGAGGCATAACCTTCACTCTGCTGGAGGCCTCGGATCGCGTAGGCGGGCGGGTCCGTACCGATGAAGTCGATGGATTCCTGCTGGATCGCGGCTTTCAGGTTCTGTTGACGGCCTATCCGGAGACCCTTCGGACTCTCGACTATGAGAGCCTTCAGCTGGGCCGGTTTCACCCAGGCGCGCTGGTACGGTACAACGGTGCGTTTCGCCAGGTTTCCGATCCTCTGCGTTATCCCAAGGGAGCCCTGCCGACAGCACTCTCGCCAATTGGTTCTCTTGCCGACAAGCTCCGGGTGGCACTACTGAATGCCTCGGTCCGTAGCGTGCCTCTGAACGAACTGTTCCGCCGGAAAGAAACGTCGACCCTCGATGCGCTGAAGCAGATGGGGGTTTCAGACTTGATGATCGGATCGTTCTTCCGGCCATTCCTTGGGGGCATCTTTCTGGAGTCGTCTCTGGCTACATCCAGCCGGAAGTTCGAATTTGTCTTTCGCATGTTTGGGCAGGGTGAGGCCGCTCTGCCAGAGCGCGGCATGGAAGAGATTCCGCGCCAGCTGGCAGGGCGATTGCCGCCGGGCTCGATACGAACGGGAACATCTGTAACGCGCCTCGAGCGATCGGCTGTCATGATCAGCACAGGCGAGTCGATTACAGCAAAGCACATTGTGGTCGCGACAGACGAACCTGCCGCTGCGCGCCTGCTGCAAACGGACGTTCCAGGTACTGTGTGCTCTGTGGTGTGCCTGTACTTCTCGGCTCCTCAGTCGCCAGTCTCCGGTCAATGGCTGGTGTTGAACGGTGAGGGCAGCGGACCTGTTAACAATTTGTGCGTGCCAACCGAAGTGTGCCCTGGATACGGTCCGAAAGGAAAAGCGCTAATCAGCGTAAGCGTACTTGGAAGACCGCAGGCCGATAACGAACAACTGACAAGGCAGGTAAAGGCACAACTACAGGCGTGGTACGGAACTCAAGTGAAGGCATGGCGTCTGCTGCGGGTGTATCGCATTCCCTACAGCGTCCCGTTCCAGCCCGCAGGCGCGCTGCAGCCGGTCGCCAAATCAGTGCGTTTGGCAGACCGGCTCTGGAGGTGCGGAGACTACGCGGATGTCTCGTCGATTCAGGGCGCGATGGTTTCAGGCCGGCGCGTGGCCGAGGCAATTGCGGGCGTTAGTCCAGACGCTCCGTAATTGTGATGGCTTCGCGTAAGCGAAAGCTCAGACGCGTCTCCGCAGGAAGCTGCGCGGCGGCACCACGGGTCCCGAGTACTCCGCCTGTCCCCGCAGCTCCTCCGATGATGGCGCCGAGGCCCGCTCCTTTACCGCCACCTGCGATGGCACCGATTGCGGCACCGATGCCTGCGGCAGCACCAACCTTTGCGACGTCCTTACCGGTTTCCCGAGTGGCTTGTTTGGTGAAGCTCTCGGTGGAGAGTTTCACGCGCTGCCCATCCGATGTATTCAGGCGCACCAGTTCCAGCTGAAGTTGTGCCAGCCCGTTGACCCTGCCGCCGGGATCCGCTTCGACAATCCGGCCTTCGACCCGCGAACCACGCTCGGCAATCACGGCCCCATCCACTTCGAGGATCTGGTCCAGAGTTGCCCCAAAGGTCTCACCTGTTTTGCTGCGTGAGGAATTGATGTTCTGATCCAGCCGGATGCTGAGAGTAGTTCCAACGGGAATCGTCACCGTCTGAGGCACTCTTTTCGGCTTGTCCGGTGGAGGTGGAGGCAGGGGGGACTTGTACGGATCAGAAGGCAGCATCGGCCCGCCGTTAGGATTCACTGGTGCCGGTCCACTCGCGATCTGCTCGTTCGCTGCCGGATCGGTGGATGTCCCGGACGCTGTATCCGAAGGCTTCCTGACAGGTACCGCACCAGCGCTCGTGTTCTTGACGGAATTCCTGGCTTTTTCCGTGCGTGGAGTAGCCGAAGGACGAACAGGCGGAGCGCTCTTCGGTTGTTCCGCAGCAGGGGTTATTGAGTCCGGTCCAACTTCTGTAGCTTCCGGCGTCGATACGGGAGCTGGTGTCAGGTCAGCCGCCGGTGTTTGCACCACGGCCGTTTCCGCCACTTGAGGAGCAGTGTTCCGGCTCATCATGAGGTACACCAGGCCAGATGCGAGAACTGCTCCGGCAATGAATGTAAGAATCGTTTTCACGGGTGCCTCCACTAACTGGAACGCGGTGTAGCATCGAAGGGTTTCCCAATACCCCCAGTCTTAACCCTTCTTAACCTGCTGGAAAGTCTGGGAGAGTATAAAGGAACGCAGGAAAGGAAACATTCTGACATGGCGCTGGAAATTGAGCAGAGAGAACGCGAAGGTATCGTCCTGCTGGACCTGAAAGGCCGTTTGATCGTAGGCGAACCGGTGTCAGCCTTGCGGGAGCGCATCACACAGCTTTGCGAGATGTCGGAACGGAAGCTGATTCTCAACATGGAACATGTCGACTACATCGACAGCACGGGCCTTGGCGGGATGGTAATCAGCTTCACGTCGCTGAAGAAGCAAGGCGGCTTGTTGAAACTGCTGAACGTCAGTAAGCGCAATATTGAACTGCTGGTCCTGACCAAGCTGACGACAGTGTTTGAGCTGTTTGACGACGAGCAGGAGGCGGTGAACAGCTTCTTTCCCACCCGGGAGATTCGCAAATTCGACATCCTTGAGTTTGTTCGCCAGCAGGAGCAGGAGGATGCGGGAACCAAGTAATTCCCGGGCGACCACGGACCGGATGCGCTAATCTGAAGGAGAAATGCCTAAACTCAGCGAAGTGTTGGGATCTGCCGCCGCGATTGCGAAAGGCATGAGCGTGACGTTCGGTGAGATGATGAAGCCGACGTTGACCGAGGGCTATCCAGACGCCGCTCCGAACTTCCAGGAACGCTACCGCGGAATCCACGTGCTGCAGCGCGACGAGAACGGGTTGGAAAAGTGCGTTGCCTGCTTTCTCTGTTCTGCCGCCTGTCCGGCCGAGTGCATCTATATCGAGGCCACTGAGAATACAGAAAAGCTGAGGGTCAGCGGTGGAGAGCGGTATGCCTCGGTTTACAACATCGACTACAGTCGCTGCATCTTTTGTGGATACTGTGTGGAAGCATGTCCTACGGACGCCATCACCCACGGTCATGGCTTCGAAATGGCAAGCTTCAATACATCCACTTTGATCTACCGGAAAGAGCAGTTACTGGCCCCGGTTCCTCCGGGCGGAGGCACTGTCCAGATCGACGAACCGGTCTCCGCTGGTGGCGGCCATTAGCGAGCCGATAGTACTAGAACTATCGGAGTTCTGCGCTCGTTGACGTGATTTTCGATCTGTCTTAACCTCACAGAGATATGCTCGTCTTTTCGGATAAATGATACTGCCGACGACCTATCTGGCTGCGTTGCTGCTCAGCATCCTGTCCATGCTCTGCTGGGGATCCTGGGCGAACACGTTCAAGCTGACCCGCAAGTGGAGATTCGAGCTTTTCTATTTCGACTACGCGTTCGGAGTGATGATCGCCGCGCTGATTGCAGCGTTCACCTTCGGCAGTTCTGGCGACGGAATGTCCTTCCTTGACAATCTCGAGGTGACGGGCAAACGTCAGCTGGGATTCGCGTTAGCCGCTGGCGCAGTCTTCAATCTCGCGAATATCCTGCTGGTTGCTGCGATCTCCCTCGCAGGTCTTTCGGTGGCGTTCCCTGTGGGGATCGGCCTGGCTCTGGTGATCGGGGTTGTCTGGAACTACGTTCTCAAACCCGCGGGTAATCCTCTTTTTCTGTTCGGCGGTGCCGCGCTGGTTGTCGTAGCGATCCTCGTGGACGCTCTGGCGTACCGCATGCACGCTGTCTCGAAAGGCAGTGTGCAACAGGGGTCGATAAAGGGTCTGCTCCTGAGCGTGGTGAGTGGCATCCTGATGGGTTCGTTCTACCCACTAGTCCAGATTGCAACGGCAGGCGAACTGGGTTTAGGCCCCTACTCAGTGGGCGTTGTTTTCTCTGTCGGCGTGCTGTTTACTACCTTCATCTTCAACCTGTATTTCATCAATCTGCCCGTGCAGGGCGAACCAGTGCCGATTGGTGACTACTTCAAGGGCACGCCGGCAAATCACATACTCGGCCTGCTTGGGGGCGGGATCTGGTACGCGGGAACAATTGCCAATTTCGTGGCTGCCGCAGCGCCCGGTGAAGCCAGTGTCGGACCTGCTGTTAGCTACGCTCTGGGACAAGGTGCAACCATGATCAGCGCACTCTGGGGTTTGCTGGTCTGGCACGAGTTTCGCGGAGCAGTGGCGAACGTCAAAATGCTGCTGGTGTTGATGATCATCCTGTTCATCGCAGGCCTGAGTCTGGTCAGCGTGGCTCCTCTGTACGCCAGTTAGATCTACACCGGTTAGAACAAACCTTTCAGATCTGAGACGAGACGATTCAAGGAGTCAAGGTCCGGAACACTTCCCTGTGCCAGACTCTTCGCGCCGCCACCTTTACCTCCGTATCCCGTTAAAAGCTCCTTCAACTTCGCGCCGGCATCGATTCCGGAGTCCAGCGAGGTAGCAAACAGGACCGCGGGTTTCGACAGAACGAAGCCAATGTAGGCGCTGTGAGGTCGGGACACAAACGACTGTGCCTCCGCCCGGACTTCTTCAGAAACCGACTCAACTTCACGAACCACCAGGCGCATGCCGGACGGCAATGGTTCTGTGCTGCTGTACAGATCCCGACCCGCATACGTGGCCAGATCGAGGCTGAGTTTGCGGTTGAGCTTCTCGGCTTCACCAAGGCGCCCAGCCCAGTCCGTTGCGACGTTTGTTACCTCGTCGAAGGGAGCTTTCATGGTGCGGGCTGTTGTCTCCAGCAGACGGTAGTCGAGACTGGCTCTGGTTGCCGCCCGGAGACCGCACACGAATTCCAGACGAGTGTTGCCCCGGATTTTCTCAGTCCCGCGTAACGAAACGAAGCCAATTGCAGCAGTGTTTGTCACGTGGGTTCCCCCGCACGCGCTCTTGTCTATACCGCCAATTGTGACGATTCTCAGAACACCGGTTCTTGATGGTGCTTTTCGCAAACCTGCTACTGAGGCCGCATCTTCAAAACTGATGGCTACCGGACGATCCTCTGCAATCAAGGCGTTCGCGCGACGACTGGCTTGCTCCATCGTCGCCGTATCCAAAGAAGGGGTTGCGAGTTCGATGGTCGCGACTTCGGCACCCATGTGAAAGCTGAGAGTTTCGAGGCCAAACAGGTCCACAAACACAGCGGACAGCAGATGCTGACCGGTGTGTTGCTGCATGTGGTCAAAGCGTCGTGCCCAGTCGACCACACCCTCCACCGTACCGGTTGCCTCCAGAGGTCGGGCGAGAGTATGCACCACCGAATCGTCTTCGTCATCCACGGAGATCACGTCGATTCCGTGGATTGATCCGAGATCGTGAGGCTGACCTCCCGAGGTCGGGTAGAACGCCGTCCGGTCCAGCACCAGACGTCGTTTCTCCGCATCCAGGCGGACGACATTAGCTTCGAAACGAACCCAATTTGGATTCGTATAGTAAATCCTCTCCGTCACTCGATCGCGACCGTGACCCGGTTGCTGACGCCGTCATCTCCTGCCAGGGCGACCGATACGGTATCACCCCGGGGAACGTTCGCAGGAATGGTTACGTTGATCTGGAACAGACCTACGAAATTCGGAGTGAGGCCGGCGAACAGCGGTGTCGTTTCCACGCTGTTGGCTCCGAAGGGTCCGGCAAACCCAAAGATGACGCGGTAATTTCCCGGTGACCGCGCCAAAGGCTCGAGCGGCGAAGCCACGCCACTTGGCACCGCGGGAGTTGTGGGCCCAAGTCCGATTGCGTAGATGACCAGCGTGTCTCCGGGTCGGGCGCGGCGGCTATTGAGTCCCGGTGTCGGAGGAACCGGAAAGCTTCCGTCCTGGTTGACCACAATCCCGTAGTCTCCGACGCCAAGCCGAAGCAGTCTCGGAGCACTTCGGACGACGCGCGCCGAGATCCCGTTGCCCCGCACTCCGCCGCGGTCGATACGGATCGTTACTATCCCTGTGGGCGCGTCGTAAGGAACCTGGAAATTCACCTGATTGTAGGAGGCATAGTAGACCGGGGCCGGTTGATCGTTGATGAAAACTCTGACGCCGCCGAGATCATTCCCCAGCGGAAGAGTGGAAGCCTGAACGGGTTCGCCAGCCACCAGCTGTTCTCCGAATGCCGCAACGATCGTTCCCTGGCCGAGAAACTCTCCTTCGCCGACACCGTTGTTGATGACGCCATTGAAACTGAGTTGTGGTGGACCGCTCGCAACGACGTGAAAGCTTACCGGCACCAGAACGTTTCCCTGAACCGCATTGCTGGCAATCGTGACCGTCCCTGTGTACGTGCCTGGACTTAATCCAGAGGGATTTGCTCCAACACTGATGACATCTGTGTTCGGAATCCGTTCGGCCGTAAGCCAGCCAGCTCCGGACGAAATGGCTGCCGTGGCGCCATTGATGGTCAGAGTACCCGCCCCGCGATTCGTAATGACAAGGTTTTGCACCTGCCGTGGAGATCCGGCTGCGATGCGAAAATTCAGGCGCTCCGCCGAAAGCTCAGCGATAGGTTCATCGGTGATCCGCATTGTGACGGGAACGGCGCGGTTCTCGCCCGGGATCGGAGATCCTGCCACCGCAACTTGCCCGTTGTAGGTACCAGCACCGAGCCCGGCTGTTGAGGCGGTAATGCGGAATGGTACGACCACTCCAAACTGGAAGCTGCCAGAGCCTTGTGCGTTCACGGCAAGCCACGAGACATTGTTTTCCGTGGTGACTGTAGTATTCAGCAGGGCAGCGGCGTTGAAACTAAGGGTTTGGGTACCGCCTCTGGTGGGCAGGTAGAAGTCGGCTCGCGGCGGGACGGAGCCACCCACGGCGGCAGTTACGGTAATGGTCTGCGGCGCATCAATTGCGTCAGGGTCAGAGACGGTTACGATTCCGGTGTAGATTCCCGCAGCAAGCGCGCCGGGACGCACCTCCAGCGAAACTGGGATGCAGCCGCTGCTAACGACAAAGCAAGGGCGTGCCGCACCGGTAGTCGGAACAATCCAGGGGACAGAGGATGTGAGCTGAAGGTTGAGGCTTCCATCTCCAGCATTAGAGGCATCGACGGCCACCGTAGCTGTACCGTTCACTGCCACGGGTACCGGCCCAACCGCGGTCTGGGAGAGACGCAATTGTGGCGCGGCGACCATTACCTGGCAGGCAAACAGAAAAACAATAATTCCGACTTTCATGTCTGACACGCCGCAAATATAGCATCCGGATTTTCCTTCAAGTTCCCCAATTTTGTTAGGCGATAATGAGAGGATCTACATGTTCAGGGCGATCCGGGAGCAGATCGATACGATCTTCCGTGAAGATCCGGCAGCGAGCAGTGTGCTGGAGATTTTCCTGTGTTACCCGGGGTTCCACGCGATCCTGATGCACCGCCTCTCCCATCGGCTGTACCGGATGGGTCTGCCATTGCTACCCAGAGTTTTGTCTCAAATCAGCAGATTCTTTACCGGTATCGAAATCCATCCCGGCGCCACCATCGGCCGCAGATTTTTCATCGATCATGGGACCGGGGTGGTGATTGGAGAAACAACACAAATAGGCGATGATGTTTTAATCTATCAGAATGCTACCTTGGGCGGAACTGGCAAAGAGCGCGGCAAGCGGCATCCAACAATTGGCAATTGTGTCGTGATTGGAGCCGGCGCCAAGATACTGGGCAACATCGTTATCGGGAACGACGTAAAGATCGGGGCAGGTTCTGTCGTAGTCAAGCCTGTGCCGGATCATTCGACAGTGGTCGGGATTCCAGGCAGGGTCGTCCGCTCGAGAACGAATAAGGCAGAAACACTGGATCATGGTCAACTCCCCGATCCAGAGGGACAGGCAATGGATGAGCTGACCCGCAGAGTAGAGCAACTGGAGCAGACGGTGCGTGATCTTGCCGAGAGAAGAGTTCACGTTCGTTGAAAACTTAGCGCATGTTCACCGCGTCTGTTCATAGAGCGAGTTTGTGCATAAAGGAAGACCAATGCGAACTGCCTTAGCTGCCCTGGTCCTTGTCCCGGCTTTGTCAGCACAGTTGAACTGGCTGACGCATAAAGACTACTTCGTCCCGGCGCTGACGCTCTCCGGTATCGGTGTGGGACGTTCCGGAATGAGTGACACCATGCTCAGCAGGCGCACTGAGCTGATGATCCAATCTCAGACTTTCAGTATCTTGCGTGATCCACAGGCCCTGGCAGGCGCTGAGCGGATTACCAGTCCCAGGTTGAGGAAAATTTTTGCCGATGCTTCGAAGAGCAGCGGTCTTCCCGCAAGCTTTATCTCCGCTATTGCTTATCTGGAGAGCTGGGGTCGTGCGGATGTGCAAAGTTCGGCTGGACCGAAAGGCATCATGCAGATTGCGCAGGCAACAGCGCGCAGCATGGGGCTTCAGATTGTCTACGCCACAAAGTATCGGGTGGTGCAGGAGCGCGTGGCGGTCAGAAAGAAAGGCAGCAAAAAGACCACCACCGTTGTTCGTAAGCGGAAAGTTCCCTACACGGTTCTGGTCCGCGACGAGCGATTGATTCCGGAGAAGGCGGTTCCCGCAGCGGCAAACTATCTGGCCAGGCTGGAGCAGCGGTACGGTAGCCGGGACTGGGCCGTGTGGGCCTATCACTGCGGTGAGGGCTGTGCGAATGAAGTCCGGACCATCGCGCAGAGATCTGATCTGGACGAACCGGCAACTGTGGCCCGCGTGTTCTTCGGCGCGCATCCCGGCAGGAACCGCGATCTGTACCGCTCTCTGCAACACCACATGGAGCGCGACTATTCGCCCACGTATTGGTTCCGGATACGGCGAGCCGAGCAGTTGCTGGAGTTGTACGAGGAGAACCCGGAAGAGTTCCGCAAGGAGTTCAACGACTACCGCTATCGCATCAACCCTGACCAGAGAGCTCCGCACCGGCTGACCGTGTGGCTGAAGCCGGACGACCTGGCATACCGGACGTGCGAAGACATGAGACGCGAATCCGGCACCAGCCTGGTACGTGCCTTGGACGACCCCAAATTCTTTGGCTTCAGCTTGTCGAAGGCCATAGGCCAGGACGATCCGGCGAACCGGGAATACTACTTGCAGGCATCGCAGGCTTCGATTGGAACGATCGCCTATATCGCGTACGAAACCCGGCGACTGCATGAAGCGATGAAAGTGAAGGGCGAGCGATTCGTTCCGCTCGAAATCTCTTCTTTGGTCCGCCCGCTGGACGTAGAGGAGCGAACGCTGGATGCGAAGTCGGAACTACCTTCGCATTGCTCCGGTCAGGTCTTTGATCTGAGCGTTGCCTCGCTACCTCCCGGCGAGCGGGAAGCTCTGGAATTTGTGCTGGCCGACCTTGGATTCAACGGCTATCTGGGGTTCGTACGGGAGTCAGAGAATGGCACTACGTTTCATGTGGGCCCGGCCCCGACCGCGCGGGATTTCTTCTCCCGTCTGTATCAGGAAGCTCTCGACAAGTCGCGGACCAGTGACTGAAAGCGTTTAGTTCTTCCTGATCAGTACAACGGCGCTGCCCTGCGCTCCGGAGAACTCTTCGAAGAACGCCCTTGCTTTTGCATAATCCGCCGCCGGAACCGTCAAGTCTTTGTACCGAACGGTCTGTTCAAAAACTACCTGACCTTCGGTTACAGACCACCTTGCCTGAAACTCTCCGTATTCGCTGGCAACTTTCACCGGATCTGGTATCTCGTCCGGGACGAATCCGGCGGGAACGTCCAGCCGGATGATATTATGCCGCGATCTGGCCCGAATCATTAACGGAAGGGTTCGTTTCGTGTCGGTCAGGACATAGTCGCTTCCGGGCACGATGCTGCCGGGAACAACCGCAAGCAGCCGGTCCTGCAGGACCTGTCCAAACTGGTTGACGTCGAAGTCCACAGTCGCCTGCAGTTCAGATTTGCGGGGCTTCATGGAGGCGGTGGTAATAGACAAGCCGCCGAGTCGCTGGGAGAGCGATCGTTCGAACATGGCTCGCACGGCCTTATCGTCATTGAGCATTTCGCGCATGCTGGAAGCGGCCTGTCCGCTGTAAGTACGGACTAGCGCTGCTTTCAAACCTCCGTCAGGTCGGATCGATCCAGTGATTGTTGTCTCGACGTGATTGCGATCGGGCGGCAGCAGAGGCAACCGTATCAGATTGCCGTCCCGGCCAGCGAGCACCAGGGCATAACTGCCTTGTTCCTCATCGGGTAACTGGCCCAAAGGCGTATGCGGGTCGGTCGGGTCGAAAATTAACAGTCGGCCCAGTTGAGGGTCCGTTGTTGCTGCTGGCGCGTCAAAGTCAGCGGGAACACGGATCGCGATGATCGCATGATTGAACTGAAAGGGCGATGGCCACTCCGGTCGGACGTAGTCGCGATCGCCAGAGTAGAGGACCGTAAGGAACGAATCGACACCTTGCGCTTTCAGCAGAGCCCGCATCAGCGTTGCTTTGTCTTTGCAGTCGCCGTAGTTGCGAGTCAGCACGTCTTCGGCGCGATGAGGAATGTATCCTCCGCCCCGGGTCAGGTTCATCTGTACAGAAACATAGTTAGTTTGCTGAGCAAACAACGCGATTGCCTGGAGTTTATCCAGAAGAGAAGCCGATGCACCGGACAACTCGGCAGACTTGGCCCGAATAGACTGCGTCGCCTCCGCTGTGGGATCGACCAGCGTCGTCAGCCATGCAGATACGGAAGGCCAGGTTGTCAGGGGTGTCAGATCAGCCGAGGCCGATGAGGAAGGGTAATAGCTGATGCCGATTCTAGGTGCCAGAGAATGGGTCGCAGGCCGGAAGTCCTCATCCGGGATCCACGGCAAGTTGCGCATCTCCCAGGTCGTCGTCGTTCCGGAGACTTGCGGGTCGATCTTGACGCCATTCAGGACGACGCCTTTGGACTCCCAGCCCGGAGGTGTCGTAAGCACGAATCGCGATGTCAGCACCGGCTCGCGGTTCTGAAAGATGTAGGTGTACTGCGTAAAAATCGTCTTCTCTTCCTCGACGATCTCCCACGCAAATGTTGAACCTGGTGGTGGGTCCCTGGGGCACTCCAGATACTTCGATCGCGCCTCATCGTAGGTATAATTCGCGGAGAGCGCGACGTCGAGAACCTTATCTTTTCCGCCGAGGTTCGTCTCCTTGCCGTCGGGTGTCAACAGCCAGGCCTGGAACTCGCGGATGCGTCCGTTTTTTATGTTGTAAGACCGATACGCAGAGACCGATCCTCTGTCCCGGGCGAGGAACTTGATAGCGCCGCGTTCCCGGATCGTGCGACGGCCATCGGGACTGACCGTGAGGCTTTCTTCCTGCAACAGAAGAACTTTTGTGACCTTGGCGGGATACGACGGGACGCTTTGCGCGGTTGCCTCGCGGACCCAGCCTGGAGCGGCATCGCCCGCCAGCACAGGCAAAACAAGAAGGATCGAAGCTATCAGCTTCATGATCCCTGCTTCAGCGAAATACTGTGATTGTCACGCCTGTGGATTTCGTCGAAGACGGTCTTGAGATTGGGATACGCATCCTTCGGGAAACCGATAATGCCCTTTGCGCCGAAAACAAGGTTACGACGGCAGATCAATACGCTTTCTCCCTGCTTCAATAACTCCATCGAGTACTGTCCAGGCGTACCGAAGTTCAGCGTGCCAGGACTTCCTGCGGCATCGAGAGCAAAACCCTCCGGCAACTCGATGCGGATGTCATCGGATTCCTGCCAGGGATACCGGAAATGAATTTCGTGCTCCCGGCTCGCGGATTCGAACAACGGCGGATCTCCGCGCTGGAAAACGGCAGGATGCAGGAATAATCGCTTTCCCGTGCGTCCGGCGTATTGAGGGATCACGATTTTGAAACGAATACTGAGAGGCTTCTCCGGATCTTCCGCGTTTTCGATTTTGAGTTCAGATACCTCCGATCTGGGAAATACGCGCGAAAGTACGTCTTTCAGTCGCTCCTCATTTTTCCCGGGAGAGTTGCCGGCGAATTCCAAACGCCTGTCGTAAGCGGTGTGCCCGGTATAACTTTCTTCCATCTCCCCTTCCAGCGTGCCGTTTGCGCTCAGGGTGAGTCTGGCGGTACGCTTCGACAGGGACTGCTCAGGCAGCGCAGCCGGGGCGTTCACAAACTCGGGGTTCTTAGGGTCGCTGATCAGGGCAAGCATTCCTGCTTCCTGCCATGACAGCAGTCCGGGTGCCAGCGATCTGGTGCTCACGTCGAAGATCTTCCATGCTCCGTCCTGTTTTACGGCAATATCGAGATTGCGCAGAAAGTAACGATCCGCCATCACCGGGTCGAACAAAACATCGGTGCGATCGGCAATCAGGACCGGGCGGGCATCCAGGCCGACATGCGTTGCCATCGCCGCAAACAAGCTGTTCATTTCATCGGGAGTACCAATCCCTGACTCCAGAACTTCAGCAGAATTACGCCGCCTTTCCTGGGGCAGGTTCCGGATGAACTTTGCGCGTTCTGCGTCAGTTACTGCATCGTCGAACAGCCCCCGGACATTTTTGCGAATGTAACGGACGATAGCTGCGATCTTGTCTTGTTCCGGGACGTCTGCCACGGCACTGGTGGCCGCTAATTTGACCTCGTTCGACAGCTTGACGGTCTGCTTCAGTTCCTTGTAGACTTCCTTGCCAATATCGTTCCAGTAGGCTTTCGGATCCCGCTTTGACTTGTTGTGGTAGAAGATCAGGATCCATGGCCGTACATTTGGTTCCGCTGGCATCATGGGCTCGTCTTTGAAGCCAGGAACGTTTTCAATAAAGGTCGACTGGAAAGAGTCTCTTTCGACAATTAACGGGGAAGGTTTGCAGTTGAACGGCCAAAGTCCCATGGTGTATCCGGCCGAATAATCCAGCGACAGGGGCTTCACAAAGTACGTAACGCGATGCACTGGAAACTCACGCTGTAACTGCAGCCGGGTGTAGCGGATATTTGGGTCTCCCCTGACCTCTTTCCACCGGTACTCGACGATAGCGCCCGGCTCAACCGCAGGCATGGCGAATGACCTTACTGCCCTCTTGAAACGCCCCGCGCGAACCAGATTTCTCTCGTGGATCGCGTCCTTTTTCAACTCGACAATACTGCCGTCAGCCTTGATGGTTCTGCCCGAGATTTGAATAATGGAGGTCCTGGAATCGAAAGGGATGTCAATGGTGGCAGCCTTTTCCTTGCCTTTCTCGGAAAATATTTTCAGGCGGACGTAATGATACAAGGTGCGTGTCAGGTCGCTTCCCTGTACTTCGTCCAACACGTGGACCCGCCAGAATATAGCTTCGACGCCAGCGTCCTTCTCGACGATGGGAGCCGCCAGCTTTCGTTCGGCTTCTGTAACCGGCAGCCATCCGATATTGACGCCTATCTGAGCAGGCGCTAAGGACGACAACCCCATCAGGATCGCCAGAAGTGGGAGAGGTCCGGTAAATCGGCACATATATGCTGTGGAGTTCCTAACTATACTGCGAAATAGAACCAAAACCTAGAGAACGAAGGTACTACTGTTACGGTCACAAATCCCTTAAAGACTTTGGGAAAAGCCTTGTTGCGTTGTCATTAGTGTCAACATACTTATTCTTTTTCCAGTTCCACATGCAAAACACCCAGCACGTAGTTTCTTTTGCACCAGGGGCACACCCGCATCAGTTCGTCCTGCTTGTTTCCTCAGCGGTAGCGATCCCGGACTCAAGAACTTCAGCGGAAGTGCGCCGCCTCCCGCAAGGGCAGGTTCCGGATGAACTTCGTTCGTTCCGCGCCGGTGACCGTATCGTCGAACTGGTTTCAAAGAAAACTGGGTTGGCTAGTTCCCCGGATTCATGTCCGATGACGCCCATAACGAGACTGGCGAGGGACGGAATCAATCACCACTCGATTCCGCAGGCTGCTGCGGCTAACAGTTTTGGTAAACGCTTTGCGACCAGGCAGGAATTGACAGTTCGGTCTGGCCGTCCCACTAACATAGGAACGTGTCAGCCGTCTTAGAGTTGAGCAGAAACTCTTGCCTGATGGCATCGACTGGACCTGGACGAGGAAACTATTTGATGCTCTCCCGCCGGCAATTCTGTTCCACTACCTTTGCGGCTGCGGGCGCACTCGCGGCGCAAGGCCCGCGCCGCAAGATGAACGTGCTGTTGATCGCCGTAGACGACATGCGCCCCGAACTCGGCTGCTACGGCGCCAGGCACGTCCATACGCCGAATCTCGACGCGCTCGCCAAGACAGGCACGGTCTTCACGCGGGCCTATTGCCAGCAGGCGGTTTGCAGCCCTTCCCGCACATCGCTACTCACGGGCCTCCGGCCCGACACGACCAAAGTCTATGAACTTCAGACGCACTTCCGCTTGAATCTGCCGGATGCCGTCACACTGCCGCAGTGTTTTCGCGAGCAAGGCTACACGACCGCCGGCCTCTCGAAGATTTTCCATGGCGGACTCGATGACTCGCGCAGTTGGTCGATTCCCTGGTGGCGGCCCGGTGGCCCGGCGTGGAATTCCGCCGAAAGTGCGGACGCCGCCAGGAACCTCGACAAACGCTTGCGCGAGAGCAATTGGAAGATCGGGCCCCCCGTTTCGACCGCAGGTCCCAGTTGCGAATCGCCGGATGTCGCGGACGACGCGCTCCCCGATGGCCAGACCGCCAGTCAGGCGATCGCCGCGTTGCGCACACTCAAGGATCAACCATTCTTCCTCGCCGTCGGTTTCCTGAAGCCGCACCTGCCGTTCGTCGCGCCGAAGAAGTACTTCGATCTCTACGATCCTGCGCGCCTCGAAATGCCCGATTATCCGGAGACGCCAGCCCAGATGCCGCCTTGGGCCGGACATCCGAATGGCGAGCTGAAATCTTATGGCGACATCAAGGAGATGCCGGTGCCGCCGGAGAAGGCGCGCGAACTGGTGCGCGCCTATTACGCCGCCATTTCGTACACCGATGCGCAGATCGGCAAGGTGATCGCCGAACTCGACCGCCTCGGCCTGCGCGAGAACACGGCCATCGTCGTCTTCGGCGATCATGGCTTTCACCTCAACGATCACGGACTCTGGCACAAGCAAACGGTATTCGAAAAGGCGACGCGTAGCCCGTTGATCGCCTCGGTGCCCGGCCAAAAGCGTAAGGGCACGAGTTGTACTCGGCTGGTTGAGCTGGTCGACATCTATCCGACGCTGGCTGACGTGGCGGGCCTGAAGGCGCCCGCGAATCTCGAAGGCCAGAGCTTCCGCCCCCAGCTCGACAGTCCAGGCGCGCCGGGGAAGATCGCGGCGCTCAGCCAGTATCCGCGCAACCATGAGGGCAAGCGCCTGATGGGCTATTCGCTCCGTACCGAACGTTACCGCTACACCGAGTGGCGCGTGATCGGCACCAGCGAAGTGCTCGGGCGCGAACTCTACGATTAC
>JACMLA010000668.1 GCA_014379815.1 Bryobacteraceae bacterium
ACTCCTCGGTCCACTCGGTCTTCCATGCTCAAGATTTCCGTAATTGCGGACACGATCCCCAAACGGACTTCGTTGTCTGCCTTGCGCATGCGAACACTGCGGTTCTTCCGAAGCGTGGACACGATCTTGTGAGAGATGTCGTTGATCTTATCCCGCGACAGCTTCATGCTGTCTCCGGTGTCGCGGCCAGACGCGCGTACGATCTTCCTTTGTTGCAGGAGCGTGTTTTTGGTCCGCCGAAACATGTCCTGATAGCTGACACCCTCGCGGCGCATGTAGTCACTGTACTGGTCGAGAATCTCCCGTACCTCTTCGTTGAGCTGGTCCTCGGCAGAAAGCTCTTCGAAAATGACGGCGTTGATTAGTTCGGTCGCAGCTTCGGGTGAGGGTGTTTCAAAGAAGAAAGGATTGAGGCGCGCTACCAGCTGGCGGGAGATATAGTCAACGAATTCGCGGGCAAGCAGCATTAAGCAGGTTCCAGCTCAGTGTAACAAACGGGTTCCACAGCTGCCTGCCCGCGATGAGATGACTAAAGACCGTCGGAGCCCTGCAGCTTCACGATTTTGTTGTAGAGGCCAAGAATCAGAAGAGTGGGTGCCCAGTGACCTACGAAGGTCGCCGTACGCTCTTTACCGGACAGCTCCAGCGCGAGAGAGAGTCCGATGGAACCGACCGCAGCCCAGAGCCACGCGTCGGAAGGAATCTTTGCTGTCTGCTGTTCGATACTGCGCGCCATATTCCCTTCACGATGCTCTGGCCGGGGCATCGATATTGGGTCCCTCTGCACGTACTCACCGGCGCGATGAACAGCGCCCGAAACTGACTCCCGAAGACCGCTGATGGTCTCGCCTATTTTGCCCGTTGAGGACTGATGCCCCGGCGATCCGGGAGTAATGATGTTCGACGACTGCGTCCCGGGTTGACCGGTCGTGCCTAAGAGTGTGTTGTCCATATTCTGTTCGTCCTTCCTTTGCATTCCTGGTACTAGCACTGCCGATGAGATGGCGGAATCAACGTTGTGCGTCGAGATAGTACCCGGAACATAGGACTCATTAGAAGCAGGGATGTTTCCAGCCGACATGGTGCGAGCCTGGGCGGTGGTTCCACGCTGCTTAACGATCTGCTCCGCCCGGAACCAGTCATCTTCCGGCGAACCTCCAGTCGTACCCCGTTCTCTCCACAGTTCCCGAGCGACCTTCTCGACCTCGTGAAATTCCAGATCATCCTGCTGGTTCATGATGCTCCTTCTCGCTTAAGTGACGGTCTTTAGACTAAATCCAACGGGGCGCACCCCGGTCGCTAACAGTGATTCCGGCTGAACAGGGATTAGCGGAGCCTTACATTGTCACCTACGCACCTGGGGTGACAGACCTGTTTGCGGTGCCACGGTCACCTCATCAAGTTATGTCCAATAGCCTAATCAAACCAATACTTTAGAATCGGTTTTCCGTTAACTTTGGTAAAGAGGCTTACACGTAGTGTGATTTCGCCTCGTTTAACGAATGTCTAACACGCCGACTAACTTGCGCACGCTTTGGAGCCGAATCCCATTTGGCTTCGTTTGGCTTGCTGTTGTTGGCCTCATGGTCGCGGGGATTTCGGTCACGGTGGTGCAACCTGATAAAACTCAGAAGCAAACCAAACCACTTACGCCCGTAACACTGTCTTCGGGCGAACAGATTGCCCGGCCAGTGTACGCCCTCTCAGTGGTTAGCGGCGGGGTTTACACACAGGCAGAGGCTAAACGAGCTGTGGAACGGGACTGGGTCGTGAAACAGCACTACAAGGGTGTCGCTGTGAACCGCCTGACTCCGGTTTCACTCAGACAACCTGCCCTGCAGTATGTGTCTTATCGCAAGAACAATCAGATTTATTGGACACGCAATCGTGTCGCGCTGCCTGCGGGAGAGTTAATTCTGACCGACGGTGTCTCGAAGGTCAGGGCCCGGTGCGGTAACCGGCTCGCGGATCTGCCTCAATCGCCCACGGTGCCGGACGCGAAGCTGGAGCCAACGGACGCAGCATTGTCGACGCAGCTTGTGACATCCGACCAGGATCGATCTTCGTCACTGCTTGCCGACGCCACGGGATCACAACGGGGATCCGGCCGCTCGGCCGCTGACGATTTAGCAGGGTCCAATGCTGCTCCGGGCCGTCAGCAAGGAAGGGCCCCCGCTACGTCTGCTGGCGGACTGAGTGGTTACTCTTCGGGCAGTGGTGGCGGCGGAATGCCATCACCAGGACCAGGACAAGGTTCCCCGATCGCTGAGCCCCTGCTGCTGTTACCCTTGCTTCCCGAACCTGCACCCTGGCTGATGCCTGGCCTGGTTAGCGCCCTGGTTCTTCCCGCCCAGACTGGTGTTCCGTTCACTCAAGGGCTTTCAGGGGCTGCTGGTCAGGTCAGTGCCCCGGCTCAGCCGTTGACCGCAGCTGGTTTGATCATTGGGGAAAGCGGCAACATTGGTGGCAGCACGGGTGGCAACACTGCTGGAAACCCGGGTTCCTCAGTTCTGACCACAGGCCTCGCGACAGGCGGATCCGGCGTGCGTTCTGTGGTGGCAATAGTTACTTCGCGACCAACCCCGGTCACGGTTCCGGGCAATACGCCCGGGGGCGGAGGCGTCGCATCTGGTCTGCAATTACCGCCAACGTCTCCTGGTGGCACCCAAACTCCTGAAGAACCTGCGCCGGGCGAAATCCCTGAGTACATTTTTCCTTTCATACCTTTGCCGAGACCCGTAGAAACACCTGAGCCTGGCACCTTCGTTTCGATGTTGCTAGGTGTGGGCATTGCTGGACTGGCAAGTCACATCCGGAACCGTCACCGAAGCCCCAAAAACTGACTCGCACTGTCGCGCGTTGGGCGGCATCGAAGAACCAGCGACCGGGGTCGCGGCGATTCGCGTGGAGCCTATTTTATTTGTCCTGACTCTGTATTCTTTCCTCATGCTGGCACTGGGTCGCCGATGGTGGCAGCAGTTTCAGGACGCCAGGCGTGAAGAACACGTTGGCCGTTACTGCCGGGAACTGATTGGGCAGCCTGTACAGAATGCACGAGCCCGTTTCGGCGAACCGTTCGCTGTGTCCTCTGGCTCCACCAGAACTCTCTATGAATGGAAGTCGCCGCCGTCGAGGCAATTTCCGCCCGGTTCGGGTCTTCTGATTTTGTATCTGGTCGAAGAAAGAGGCGAGGGCATTGTTTCCGCTTCGTGGGAAACCCGGTCTGAGGGGGTATGGCGCTCTGGTTCGTATGGAACGTGAGTAACTGGGCCGCGGATCGCTACCGGGTACGGTCCGAAACGATCACAACCCGCATGTCCCGGGCTAGCCGCACGATTTCCTGTGTTTCCGTTCTTCGCCAGCCAGGAACCCATGACTCTTGTTCGGACTTTGCCAGGTAGATCTGAGTGATTTTGGTCTTGCGAGCGAATTCCACCACTGCGCCAGCCGGGTTGGCTTCTTCCAGAGTTTCTGTTGCAATTCGCAGATTCCTCGCAAAGCTAAGGTGTTTCTGTAACGCAGAGTCTTGATCAGGAACGTATCCGGTGGGCACAATCGCCACAGCAAAGCACTGCGCCTGCAGATACTCCGCCACTCGTCGCGCTCTGCGGATCAGAGCGGCAGCTTGCGGATCACTGTTGATATAAATCAGGATGCGTTCCTCAGGACCTTTGTCCTCGCGACGGCTCTGGTCAGTAGCATAGCCCGGACCAAACCCGTCAGGAACTGCCTGGCGGATGTCGACTTCGTGAGCCGTTTGTCTGAGCGCCATCTCCCGGAGCGCGACCAGTGTCGTCTCCTGAAAAAAGTTTTGCCTTGCTGCTGCCGCTTTGTCCGGTGCATAAACAACACCTCGTTCCAGACGGTTCAACAGGGCGCGGGGCGGGACATCCACCATGACTACTTCGTCCGCCTCTTTCATCACCCAGTCAGGAATCGTTTCGCGCACTCGCACCCGCGTGATCTTCTGCATCTGGTCATTCAAACACTCGAGGTGTTGAATGTTCATCGTGGTCAGGACATCGATCCCGTGCTCGAGGAGAGCCAGGACATCCTGCCAGCGCTTTTCGTTCTCGACTCCAGGAGCGTTGGTGTGGGGGAATTCATCGACTACGCACACCTGAGGTTTTCGGGCGACAATCGCCGGAAAGTCCATCTCTTCAAGAACCGTTCCCCGGTATTCGATCCGGCGTCTTGGAATCATCTCGAGGCCTTCTGTCTTCGCAATCGTGTCCTTGCGTGCATGGGGCTCGAAGTAGCCAATAACTAGATCGACGCCTTTCGCGGCTAAAACCTGGGCCTGTTCCAGCATCTGGTAGGTCTTCCCAACACCAGCCGCGTAACCCAGAAAGATTGTCAGTTTGCCTTTCATGAATTGTGATTGTGTGGGAACACCTGTATGTCGATGCCTTTCGCAGAGCGAATCAGGCGATCCACAGGGTCTCCAAACCAGCGATTCTTCCAGCTGTCGCGTTGCGAATGGCCAATAAAGATTTGCGTAATTCCGTGCTCCCGGGCAAAGTCAAGAATCGCTTCGATTGGATCCTCTCCTTCCAGAACATGCACCTGAGCGCCCTCCTTCTTAGCAATGCGGAGATTGGAGTCGAGAGACTGCTCGTCGGTAGAGCTTAACTCCGGCTGCCGGACATAGACGATGTGCAACTCGCCGTGGAATCGATTTGCGTTTCGCGCGCCACTCTCAATCATTGGACCTGCGTCCGACCGGGGCGTGATGCAGACCAGTATCCGCTCCAGAGTGCCCCAGCTGGAGTTAACACCTTGACGGTGCAGGTACTGTTCCAGTTTCTGATCCACGACATCGGCGGCCAGCAGGAGGGCGATCTCACGGAGCGCTTGTAGCTTCTGCTCCCTTGTAGGACCACCGTCGGCCGGCAGACTCGACTCAGCACCTGCGATTACTTCCGCGGGCGCATCCACAATTTCTATCTCATCAGCCTCATTCAGGAACGACACCGGCACGGATGAGTCCACTTTTTTGCCTGTGATTTGCTCCACCCGATCGCGCCGCTCTTCGATGTACTGCAGGTTGATGGAAGCAAGTACCGAAATGCCGGCCATCAGCAGGTCTCGAACGTCCTGCCAGCGGTGCGCGTTTCTCGAACCCGGAGGGTTCTGGTAGGCGAGTCCATCAATGATGCAAAGGCTCGGATGACGGCGCAGGATTGCGTCGACGTCGACCGAAACGCCACCGCCAAGACTCTTTAGAGGAATGACTTCCAGACCGTTCAGCAGTGCCTGCACTTCCGGGCCGACCACCGGCTGTATCGCGCCAACCACTACGTCCTGACCGCGTTCCCTGCGTCTCCGCCCCTCGTCCAGCATCCGATGAGACTTGCCCACGCCGGATGCATAGCCCAGGAATACTTTCAGCTTTCCCCGAGTCTGATCCAGTTCTTCCGCCTGTACCTGACGGAGTAATGCTTCCGGACTTGGCCTTTTCCCGGCCTGCGGAGTTTGTTTACTGCCCATCTGATCACCACACCTGCCTGTCTCGTTTTTAGGAAGTCTGAAACCGATAGCCGACCCATGGCTCGGTCACGATGTATCTCGGCTTGGCAGGATCCGGCTCCAGCTTCTTCCGGAGACGATTCACGAACGTTCGCAAGTACTCCGTCTCTCCACCATAGTCCGGTCCCCAAACGGCCTGGAGTAACTTGCCGTGTGGAATAGAGGTGTCCGGATTGCTCATCAGGTACAAGAGAACTTCGTATTCCTTGGGCGTCAGCCGCACTTCTTTACCTTGTACCGTCAGGCGTCGACCCGCCACGTTCATCTCGAGGTCGCCGACGGCGATGCGTCCACTTGAGGATTCCAGCGTAAGGGGCACTCTCCGGAGACTCGCCCGTATGCGCGCGAGCAGTTCCGGCGTGCTGAATGGCTTTGTAATGTAGTCGTCTGCGCCAGCATCCAGCGCTGCCACTTTATCTTCTTCGGTGTTTCGGACTGTCAGCATGACCACCGCGATATCGGAGTTTGCCCGCATCGCCCTGCAGATCTCCAGCCCACCGGCGCCTGGCAGGTTCATATCGAGGAGTACAAGATCAAACCGATGTGCCCTCAGCTCTTCCAGAGCCTTCTCACCGGTCCTGGCTTCGTAAACCTCATAGCCCTCCGCGCTTAGCGTCATGCGCATCACGCGGCGAATCTGCGGTTCATCGTCAACGACAAGAATACGTGCCGTCGTCACGTGCTTACCTCTTGCGGAAAAGGCAGCTCCAACGTGAATGTGGAACCCTGCTTCGGTTTGCTTTCCACGTAGATCGACCCGGCATGTGCTCTGGCAATCTCTTTGACAACGTTCAGGCCGACGCCGGTTCCCGGCAATCTGTCCCGAATACTCTCGCCGCGGTAGAACCTGTCGAAGATTCTTTGTTGCTCATACAAAGAAATACCCGGTCCACAATCCGTTATGCTGACCCGGAGAGACTTTTCAATGCGCGAAGTCTGGATCGACACGGACGTCCCTTGTTGAGAGTATTTCAGCGCGTTGTCGACCAACTGACGAAAAGCCAGTTCAATCAGATCCCGGTCCACCAGGACTGCGGGTAGTGTTGG
>JACMLA010000669.1 GCA_014379815.1 Bryobacteraceae bacterium
ACCTGAAGCGTGACCCAGCATCATGTAAACCGGCTCCATGCGAATCGTGCAGATCGCCACATGCGTTGCCGACAGGCACACCGGAACCAACAGATTCTGGCAGTCCGTTTTCTTTGGCGTCAGACTACGGTACGGTATCTCATAAGGAGCATTATCCAGCCGAATCGATTCGTCCAGATGTCCTTCGATACGAACGTGCCCTCGCGGATCCACGAATCTCTGCACCCAGTGCGAATCGAGAACAAACGAACCCATACCCACTGAATCTTCCTTAGTACTGTTCCTGAGAATGTCGTGCTCTGTCATGACGTACTCGCCCTTCATGCGACGCGCTTCCCGAATGTACATCTGCACCGGCCAGTGACCCGTTTCAGGATATTCGTCTCTGCACAGACCCCAGCTGTTTACTTCATCGCGGAGTTGTTTCGGCAGACGACTGTCGTGCGCCAGAAACCACAGGAATCCTTTCTGATAGTCCTCGTGATCGCGGAAGATTTTGTCCCGGGTCGCGTAGTCGCCGTCAGGATAGTCTAAGTTCCCTCCAACATAATCGATCGAGAAGGGACCGCTGGCATTCAGGTCGAACTTGCCATTCGGGATGGCGCTGAAGTGAACCAGCCGCGCAAAACTGATCCCCGGATGCGCCTGAATGTACTTCAACAGCAATTCATACCGCTCGGGAACGTAGCTTCGTGGCTTCGGCCATGGTACGCGCAGGTCATCGCACTGCGTCGAGATCAGCCGGAAGCAGTAGGCCTGTATGCGTTTGTCCGCGGAGCCTTGCGGGGCAAGTGCAGTATCTCCAATTCCCCACATCAACTTGCCATTCGAAGAGCGTGCCGCAATATCGGCGCCGAACTGACCGTGATGCGTGTACTCGATGCCTGGCTTGTTGTAGTACTCCTCGGTGTAGTTGGCCTTGAAGTGAGCATCCCGGGTACCCGCGAGTGCCTCGTTGAAATCCTTCTGGCTCTCGCGGCCCCAGGCATAGGGCACACCGGCCTTCGCCATCAGGTCGCCCTCATAGCTGGCGTCGATGAACGTCTTGCCTGCAATTGGAGTCCCGTCAGTTAGCTCAATACTCGTGATACGTCCTTTTTGCGACACCACTTTTGAGACTCGTTTGTCGCGCAGGAGGGTGTACTTGTCGCGCTTTACCCAACTCTCGAAAACCTTTGTCGCGATCTTTGGCTCGAGGTCCCAATTCTTATGCGGCCGCCACTCAAGTTCCTGCCCGCGAAACATAATCTTAGGTTTAGTCGGAGTGGGATAGAGTCGCTGGTTCTCGGCAGCGGTCGCGTCGAAGAACTCCGCCGCCAGTCCGCCGACGTACTGAGGAGTACCTGTATCCGTGCACGCAATGCCACCTGTAATCAGCCCGCCAATCGAGGTCGTTGGCTCAATTGCAATAACGCTCGCACCTTCCCGGGCCGCAGCAGATGCCGCCGCCAGACCTGCGGCTGAGCAGCCATACACGATCACGTCCGCCGTCATCGTTTGCTTCTGCGCCAATGCAG
>JACMLA010000670.1 GCA_014379815.1 Bryobacteraceae bacterium
AACAGGCCCTCGCCGGTCAGGCCGAGCAGTCTCGTTTGGCTGCAGAACAGTCTCGTCTGGCTGCCGAGCAAGCCCGGAAAGCTGCCGAGGATTCCGAACGCGGCCGCCTGAGCGCGGAGGCAGATAAACAAGCCCTTCGTGACCAGATTCGCCAGCAGCTAAACACCATCCTCGAGACGCGGGAAAGTGCCCGTGGTCTGATCGTGAACCTCTCGGACGTTCTGTTCGATTTCGGCAAATATACTCTGCGTCCGGGAACACGTGAGAAGCTGGCCAAGGTCAGCGGCATTCTCCTCGCTCACCCAACTCTGAAGATTGAAGTAGAAGGCCACACTGATAGTGTGGGCAGCGAAGAGTTCAATCAAAAGCTGTCCGAACAGCGTGCCAGAGCGGTGCAGGAATATCTGACCGGACAGGGTCTGCCATCCAACATGATCACCGCCAAAGGTCTCGGCAAAATGCAACCTGTGGCCAGCAACGATACCAACGACGGACGCCAGAAAAATCGCCGCGTAGAACTCGTGGTTTCTGGTGACGCAATCGGCACTAAGACCACCACGCTGTCGAATACACCGGTACCCGCACAGTAAGACTTGTATGAGTGATGGAACTGGCAGTGCGTCCAGACAAGACGTACTGTCAGTTCTGTAGATTGCCCGAACCTTCCTTTTGCCTTCAGTGCCTTGCTTCTGCCGTCGTTCGCCAAATCATTCTGAGCCCTTTCTCAATAGAGCTCATGTACTCTTTTACGTAGAAAATGCTTCCGAGCAAAGCCTCGTTCTCCACACGTACTGCAGAGAGATTCTTCGACAATGGTCCCCGGGGAAGGTACGCAGGATTCGGAGTTCGCAGATCCACCAGCGTAGAGTCAAAGTGCACTCGAGTGTTTCCGGATTCTATTTCGAAGAACTTCATCCCAACCGCCAACACCTGATAGCGCCCTGTGTAAGCTGGGCGGAAATGCGTTAGACGACCATGCACAAATGCCCCGCGAGGCAATACGGTCCCGTCTGGCAACTTTAAGTTCCTCTCCAGTCGGGCGGTTACCGGGTCCCCCACGGCAGCTCCCCGAAGCGAAACAGCGCTGTCTATCGCGAGATCCAACGTCAGGCCCGCAGGCGCCTGCAGGTCGCGCGCGGGCTGTGTCTCAGCCTGCGATTCGGGCTCAGGATCTTCAAATGAAAGTTTCGATTCTCCTGAGTACTGACGGCACTTGCTGAACCTCGTTCGATTCATGTTCTCAGTCCCATCGAGTCCCGTCATCCGAAGCTCGGCCATCGAGGGAAGGAGAAAATCCTCAGCGCCGATTTTCATCGGAAGATACTCAACCGCATCCGCTGCTGCCATCAAAAGGAGCTTCGGTGGAATGTCGTCCGCCTCTACTTCCAGCCGGACAGTGTCGCGTGTCACGGCGTCGATCCAAAACGCTCCGTGATATCCGACGACGGCTTCATGCCGACCCACGCGAAGCGTAAATCCACTCCTGATCTGTGGCACTACAAACGTCCATTTTAAGGACCGGCGGCCTTCGCGGAAAGATTCGCCAGCGTACGTAAAGGTTGGCACATTCGACTGAAAGACGGCCTTTGCATGCAGCGCAAAGCTACCGTTGCCAATCGCCCCTCCAGAGACCAGATCGGTGATCTCAGTGTCCAGAAACTTACCGGAACCCGGCCACGCAAACAGCTCCTTGCCATTGACAAGAGCCACTTCGATACGGACAACATCGATCAGAGCTGGCTTGCGTTTAGGCGCCTCACGGTGCGAACGTTCAATAGTCTGCAGGCAGGTGTAATTAGGCAGGCTGCTGAGTGTGTTCGACATATGGAGTCGCGCACGCTGAAGCAGAAGATCCTCACGCGAAAGATCGGCTGCACACATGCTTCCGGCAAAAAACAGCAGGACCGGGAACAGCCTCATCCGGCCATTATATCGGGGGAGGTCTGATACCATCGGATCGATGC
>JACMLA010000671.1 GCA_014379815.1 Bryobacteraceae bacterium
AATCCATCTGATCCGGCTACGGTAGCAGCAGATCCTGACTATCGCGATCTGCTGCCCTACGTTGACCTGGAAGGGGATCCAGCCCGAGTGCGCCCGCGTACAGTTTCAGACCTCGCCCTGGGGTTTGACGGTCACCGCGGGGACCGGAGACGCTGGGATGTCATGTTTCAACTCGCCAACGTGGCGAACGTGACGGCTCTCTATAACTTCCAGTCCGTGTTTGTCGGCACAAGGCTGATCGCTCCGAGGACTGCCTCGGTAAAGCTCAGAGTCTGGTTCTAGGGGAGGAAAAAGCTATCGGCGGCAATATCCGCGGCAGGTCAAAGGCCATTTCGCCTTTACATCGCTGTGCAGATTGCTGGCAGAATGCGTGGAAACACCTGAATTTGCGAACTGAATCACTTCGATTTCCATTCTGGTCTCATCTCCAGACGGACGTGCCGGTGCTTCGATTCGGCGTTTCCTTTTGTTGGTTTTTTTTATGTAATCAGACATTCAGATTTCGCAACCTGGATAGAACTATGGAGTAGCCCTACACAGCTATACGCGGGAATCGCCCGTGAAAGGGGCCACTCCCGAGTACGCCCATTTGTAAGACTCGCGCGGGTCGATCTGGGACTCAGGAATCTGAAGCTAACAGAGAGATTCCAGCTAACTCAGGACGCGTCAACCAGATAGCGAATTGTTGTGCGCTGCCCGCCAAACAGCTGGCTGGTGGCCCGTTCCGTCTATAACCTACTGACTTTCCGACTTTCGACTGGCTGCGCCTTCTCCGCTGAACCGGCTGGCAGCGAAGGCTCCGATCGCCGTGTTGTAGCGTTCGTGTTGTTCAATGGGTCCGAGATGTGCAGCCGGGTTCACGGACTGCCGGACGTTGCGGGGAATCTCCTGTGCCATGCGATCGCTCGCTGAAGGGAGCGTCGTCGTGTCCTGATCTCCCGAGATGATCAGAACCGGGACCTGTATGCGGCTCAGCACATCCGTTGCATCCCAATTCATCATGCCAAGCGTTCCGCGCGCCACGATGGCAGGCGACGACCTGTAGTAGTACTTCGAGGCGAAATCCAGCTGCTCCCGAGTCTCAGCTCCTGCGAAACTGCTGGAAGCATTTTGCAAGTGCGTCAGCCCGCTCTGGTAGCTAAGCCAGCTCAAAGCTCGCACCACTGGAGAGGCAAATGTGATCAAGTGCAGTAGCGGTTCGTAAACAGGCTTTTGCAGAGCTTCGCTGATCTGATGTCCCTGCACCGTACGGACTGGGTTTGTATAGCTTGTGTTAAGCTGCACGATTCCAGCGACATTGGGTCCGGGGTTGCCCTGATTCAGCTTGCAAAGAGTCAGGTTGATCATCCCGCCTATGCTATGGCCCACCAGGATCGCGGGACTGTCGCCGGTACTTTCGACTACGGCTTTCAGGTCACCTGCCATATTCTCGAGCGCGTAATTGAGGTCGGGTATCGGTTTCGACTGGCCAAGTCCTGGCAGATCCCAGGTCACGACGCGGTAGCGATCGGCGAGTTCTTGCCGGGCATAAGACCACTCGCGCCGGTCCGCACCCCATCCGTGCGTGAAGATCAGGCGGGGCGCTCCCTGGGGTCCGGATTCTTCCACCGCAAGCTCTGCTCCACTCGGTCCGGTGACACGCCGGGTTACGGGTCCAAATTCATCCTGAGGCAGATCGTCACCGTGCGGGCGGACGAGCATGGCAATACTCCGGCCTGCAAAAATCCAGACCAACAGACCAAGCGCGATACCAACCAGCACCCGTCTGCGACTCCGCGCATCATCGGCTGCCATCGGCTTGACGAGCGTACCCTCTGGTATCGGTTGAGAAATCGCCGGAGTCAGCGCTGCGCGGCGTAAGAGATAAATGCTTGTTGCAATCATCAGAACCGCGATGATGCCCAGCAGCAGTGGTGCAAGTAGTTGCAGTGGTGTGACGACCATAGTCGGACTAAGCTCTCCCGATGAAAAGACTCAATCGCCACGACAATGTGTCGCTTGCCTTAGTCGTTATCTAGGCAGACTCGGAAGGGTCAATTTGCCACGACGGCTTGGGTTGCAGACGTCGCGGTAACACCAGCGGAGTCAGAGCCGTCTCGACTGGAAAAGGGACGCCCGTCATGATGTCGTCGTACAACCGGAAGAAGCGCGCGGATACGGCAGGCCAGCTATGCGCAAGAGCGGTCTCGCGGGCTGCGCGCAACCGTTCCTGTGTGTCTGTGGATTCCGGAGAAATGGACAGCACGGCCGACGCATACGACGCTCCATTGTCTTCAGCGAGCCACGAATTCGTCTCGTCTGCGTACGACCGGACACCTCCGCTTACAGGGGCAACCAGCGGTACCCCGGCCGCCATTGCTTCCAGCGGAGCAATACCAAAAGGCTCCCGGTGATTAGGATGAACGCATACGTCGGCCCCGGCATGAACTTCCGCAAGAGAGGCCCTGTTCTGCAAATGACCGAGTAAATGAAGTCTGCCCGGTGTCCGTTGTTCCGCTTGCTCCACAAGCCAGGGACGCAACTCTCCGTCACCGGCAATAATCAGGTGAAATTGTTTTGGTAGCGCTTCCAGCATGTCGAGCAGGAGGGGCAAATTCTTCTCCGGTGCCAGCCTTCCTATATAGGTGACCAGCTTTTGATCGGGAGAAATTCCGGCCCGGGCGCTAAGTTCCAGCCGCGCTGCGGCACTGCGTTTTTGCGGATCGAGGCCGTCAGTGTCCACGCCCATCGGCAGCACATGCAGCCAGCGGTGTACCTTATGACCCTGCGATGCTGGCAGAAGCTCGCCTGCTGTATAGGGGGAGTTGGCCACGTGATGGTCAAACATCAGCCAGTAATATTTGCCAAGCATGGTCCGGCTCATCCATTCCCCGAGCGCGCCAAACTTCAGGTA
>JACMLA010000672.1 GCA_014379815.1 Bryobacteraceae bacterium
CGCCGAATTAGAACTTAATCCGCATTCCTAGCTGGATAAATCTCGGCAGGTTGGTAGAACGCGCCTGTCCAAAACCTGCGCTGGAGAAGTTCGTATCGAAGTTCGCGAACCGGTGACGATTTAGCGCGTTGTAGGCCTGCCCGTAAATCTCGAGTGACAGGCTTTCCTTTATCCTCACCTGCTTAGTTACGGCGAGATCCTCCTGCAGAACGGGGAAGTTTCGCAGGCTTGCGTACGTAGGCGCCGAGTTCCCAAACCGGAAGGCACCTGGAGCCGCGAAGGCTGCCCGGTTCACGATCCTGTCGGTGGATGGCTGAAAATCTGCGTTACCGATTCCCGAACTCAGCTTCGCTCCGGCCACGACATCGGGTCGCAAGACACGGTTGAACAGAGGCAACGTATTGTTCATCAACAGCTGCAGAGGTGTGCCGCTCTGGTACCTGTGGACGGCGGACACAGACCAACCCCGCGCGAGGGCTCGGACCAGGGCAGGTCCACCGGCAAACCGGCCGGTGCCGAACGGCAAGTCGTACACATACTGCAGCACGAACGCATGCGGAAGATCGTTAGGCATCAGCGATCTTTCGGCTCGCAGATCGTAGTGATTTTGCAGATAATTCGCTACGCCGCCGAAAGCGATGTTGGGGAGATCCGGATAGCCAATGTTTTTGGACCACGTGTAGTTGCCTTCCATCGACAGGCCTTGCCGGAAACGCTTTCTGATACGCAGTTCCAGCGCATGATAGCTCGCCATGCCGATCTTGGCGGCATCGGAGGTAAGCGTTTGGTACTGAGGGAAAGGCCGCAGAGCCTGGGCTACGGTGCCCCGGAACGCCGGATAAGGCAGCGCGATTCCTGCGGCGATGGCCTCGGCTGAATTAGCCTGCCGTGTCAGCAGCGAGCCCAGGCTAAGAAATTTGGGATCGACCTGGTTGACGTTGGTCAACTGCTCCGCTCTTTGTCTGGTTGCGTGCAACCCCACGTAGCTGGCCTCTGCGGAAAGCGATTCACTCAGCTGGTGCTGAATCGTGAAGCTCCAGTTCTGGGACCTCGGCATGGCCGCGCTGGATTGCTCATAGTAAGTTGCCGAGAGTCCGTTTGCCGCATCTGGAGAGACGTTCACAGCGTTTTGCAGGGGAGGCAGCCCTGCGCTCAGCAGCCGTGCCGGAGTGAGACCGTTGTCCCCCGAAATCAGGTCAGTTGCCGCATTGAATCCGAGGCTCGAGATTCCTGTGTAGTTGCTGTTGTAGTACACGCCATAACCGCCGCGCAATACCGTTCGTGATAGTGCCCTCCACGCAAATCCAAACCTTGGTCCGATCGCACTGAAGTCCGGATCTGTCAGAGTTCTGCTGCCCAGTCTCCCGGTACCTTCACCTGCAAACTGCAGTGCTCCCGGCCTTCCGCCCGCGCCGGGATTTGGAGCGTTCAGGTCCACACCGCTGAGACGATCATGGTTTTCGTAGGGCGCGGTTTGCATTTCCCACCGCAATCCGAAGGTCAGCGTAAGCGCGGACGAGACTCTCCACTCATCCTGCGCGAACAGACCCGCATACATTTTGCGCTGCCCGCTGGCAAAGGGCTGCCGTGCACTCACTTGCTGGACACCGCCGAGCAGGAAGCTTGCCACCGAGTTCCCGGAAGTGGCGAGCGAGCCCGGGCTGGCAGTATACAAATTGTTGATCGTGAACACTCCGTTGGTCTGCCCGAAATCACGATTGTTCAACTGATTGAATCGCCACTCACCGCCAAAACGGACAGAATGTTTGCCACGGACCCAGGAAACATTGTCTTTGACCAAACCGGTCCAGTCGACGTTGTCGATACCCGGTCCGGCACCAAGGCCTGTATAGCCACCAGCGAAATTGACCTGGGGAAACGCCCGATTGCCGATGCCAGGAATTCCGAGCAGGCTCGACCAGTCCTGACCTTCGATCGGAGGTCCGACTGGGTTTCGGAATCGGTTATAGCCGACGTACAAGACGTTCAAAACGGATGGGCTGAAAGCATAATCATGACTGCCGCGCAGCGTCCACGCCGTGATGTTCTGTCGTATTCCATTCGTCAGCGGTTCCGGGTAAGGATTGTCGATCCGTAAGCGTGGAATCAATGTATGAATCAGAGCAAACGAGATCCTCTGTCGTTCCGATAGCGCGTGATCCATCTTGCCTGTCCACGCGTTGGGATCCAGAATCTGTTCGCCAGTGAAGCGGCCGAAGTTCAGGCTTCCCTGACTTGTGTTCGGAGTCGGGAAGTAACCTGCAATCCTCCTAGCTGCTGTGTCGAATCGTGTCGCGGGAATGCGGTTCCCTGGAAACGGATCGCGGACTGTGGCCCCGTTCTCCGTTCTTGTTGTCGCAGGATCGTAGATGACCACCGGTCGCCCCGAGCTGTCCTGTAATTGCGAGAAATCGCCAGCTAGATTTGCGGGCGTCGGAATCTGCGCCAGCCGGAACTGGTCCAGACCTCTCTTCCGGGAACCGCCGTAACTAAAGAAGAAAAAAGTCCGGTCGCGGCCATTGTAGATTTTCGGCAGCCACAGTGGTCCGCCTGCGGTGACTCCAAATTCATTCAGTCGAACAGGGGCGCGTTGTTCCGCCAGCCAGCTTCTGGCGTCGAGCTTATCGTTGCGGAAGTAGTCGAAAGCGGTTCCGTGCAACTCGTTTGAGCCGCTTTTCAGGGTGAAGCTGGTGACTGCGGCTCCGGTGTTTCCATACTCGGCAGCCAACTGCGAGCTGAGCAGCCGAAACTCACGGACGGCATCCACGGAGGGAGCACTTTCATTGAAGTTGCCATCCTGCTGACCAGCTGGCAGACCCTCGATCCAGATTTCAGAAGTTCTGTTAGAAGCCCCATGCACATTGACATGATTGCTGGCCGATGTGTTGTCCGTCCCATCCAGCCTTACCGTCCCTTGCACTCCCGCACTCAAAAAAACAAAGCTCGCGGGACTACGCATTCTGCCGATCTGCACCAAAGGTAATCGTTCGTATTCCCTTTGCGTGACGTTGGTACCGATTTCTGCCGTCTCCGCCAGTAGAGGAGCTTCAGAATTGACTCGGATCGTTTCGGCGACCTCGCCTATCTCCAGCGTTAAATCGAGGCGCACGTTGGTATCGACTGGCAAGCGCAGGCCGGTCCTCTCCAGCGTTCGGAACCCTGCTTTTCCTGCTCTCAAGCTGTATTCCCCGGCTGAAAGCGAAGGCACCGTATAGTTACCCTCGCCCGTGCTTGTAGTCGTTCGGATGGCTCCGTTCTCATCGTTTTTCAGCTCAATACTGGCACCAGGTATGACGGAGCCTCTCTGGTCCAGGATAATTCCACTGATCTGCGCGCGTTGGGCGTTTGCTGCAAACGGGCACAGTAAGGCAAGGACGAAGACAGCCGTTGGATTTTGCAACAGGTAAGTGGGCATGGAAGAGGTTTCGCATTCAGGAGTGCCGGACCCCATCCAATCCCACAACGAATGTAGTTTCAGATCGATAAAAGTTCGCAAACGGTCGTTTGGGCGAATTTGATTAAAAAAGGTACAGGTAAAAAGTTCCTGGTTACCCAACGGATGGGACGCTCGTCCTAAGTACTAGAGGGTGTAGTATTTGCCCAGTGCGGGTAGTACTTCCCCGCATCAAACCTTGTAGTTTTTACTTGACCGTAGTTAGTACCTGCAACACAATTGAGTTTCAGAGGCCACGTTGTTTCTGGGGAGGGGCGGTGCTCCTGAAGTTACTTTGCCGCCGATCCAGGAGGTTCTCGTGTCTGAATATAGCTTCATCGATCCAAACGCGGCGTTTCCCTTGCCGCCGACATTCAACTTTGACGAATACATCGAGACAGAGCGCGAGCTCTGGGCGTTGTTTCCTGAAACCGATGGACATCGTGCCAACTTCGTGCAGATTGGCCTGACAGCCATGATTTACGCTGACGTACCCGAAACGTATGCGGATCTTGCACCGGACGAAACGTACATCCTGATGCCCTGCAAAGATTACACGATGCGTCCTGTTCGGATGCGGGCTTGTCGCAGACTCACGCTAAGCGAATATCGTATGGGCCATCTTACTGCCATCAAGCTGGTCGGCAGAGTAGATCAGGCTGGCGAAGTGATGCGTGACATCGGTATGGAAATCCTTGGCCCCGAAGTGATTCACGAAGCGCAGGTTCGGATGGCCGAAGGTCTCGGCCAACAGTAACGCGGCTGATCAGAACGCCCACGTCAACATGACGTAGGGAAATGTGTAAGACCCGCCTGGTGTAGTGTTGTTGAGGAACCGGCCCGGGAAGATGTGTCCGATCCCACCTCCAAGTTTGATCTGAGTGCCCAGTCCGCCCAGAATCTGCAGGTCGAGTTCCTGACCTATGTGCCTCCCGGATAGCCCAAGAGGATCCCGGGCAAGCAGATTCCCTCCCGCGTTATAAACCCCGTCGCGTTTGCTAGCCAGCCACCACGAGTGATATTTGAGCTGGACGATCGTTTTCTTCGGGCGAGACCACTCCGCGACGCTACTTATATGGTGGATATTCTTCCAGCCAATTTGATCCGCGAGCCCATACTTGTCATGCGGCGTGGGGTATAGCAGCTCAAATGTGTGGTGTCGCCCATCAGAAGGATCTGAGTCGCCCCGGGCATAATCGTACTCAAGCCTGAGGGTTGGCCAGCGCAGGTCGTCTTGCAACGTTCGAACAATGCGCCAGTGTCCTGCCCAGGTGGATACAGAGTCCGCACCCCAGTTTCCTGACTGGTATGCCATTTCGCTAACGTAAGTATTTTGCTTGCCCGCTGACCCGGCCAGACGAAGACCGTACGTCCCGATATCCTGCTTGCCGAAGCTACCGCTTTCGGATCTCACCCGGGGCGAAAGCTTCCACAGACCGAACGGCTCCCACAGGGTTCCCGGAAACTGGAGATGCCCGATTACAGCGTGGATGGTATCGGGCATCTCCAGTTTCCGGGGCGAAAGCGGTCGCCTCGGCAAACAGGATATCCGGACGTATGGTCTTCGTCTGGCCGGGTCA
>JACMLA010000673.1 GCA_014379815.1 Bryobacteraceae bacterium
AGCTCCCTCAGACGGCGAGCCAGTCCGGCAATCTGATCTTCACCCGCCATTGTCTGAGAGTACTACTTCCGCTCCCCGCGATGGGAAACTGAGCCTTCCTCGGCAACGGAGACATCTTCTGCGCCGGTGCGAAGCAGCATTTCCTTTGCCCGGCTGACGCTGACTTCGTCTGCACAGTGGATCGACATGAGGGCGCCGCCGGAGCGGATTCGTCCTTCATAACGTTTTGCCTCATACTCAGGAATTCCGAGGCCCGCGAAAGCCCCTGCAAGGCCACCGATCACGCTGCCAGCGCCGAGACCAGCGAGCATAGACATAATCGGGCCGGCGGCTACAAGAGGACCGACGCCCGGTATCACCAAAGCACCCATTCCAAGCAGCCAGCCAAGCGCGCCGCCTACAACGCCTACTGTGGCGGCGCCTGCGCTTGCGCGTTCCGGAGCTTTAGTGTGCTTTTCGTAGCCGATATCCTTGGTTCCAACATTGTCCGGAAGAAGCAGCGACACGTCGTCAGGGCGGATGCCAGCGGCACGGCAGGTTTCGACAGCCTCTTCGGCGTGCTCACGATTCGTGAAGATTCCAAACACCGCTTTGGCCATTCACTTTTCCTCCCAAGGTGGGGAATTGCTTTGGACTACAAGATGGAATACACATGAAGAAGAGAAGGCTCCCTGCACGAGATCGCACTTTCCTCAATCTCAGGACGCCACTTAAAGGAGCCGGAAGTTCACTTCGACGTTAGCCGAAACAGCTACCGCGCGTCCGTCCTTTTGACTTGGACGAAACTTCCACTTCTGCACAGCTTCAATTGCCTTCTCATCAAGGCCGAGGCCAAGCGTGCGAAGAACCCGGATATTGCTGGTAGTTCCATCTGCCTGAATCACGATCGCAAGGGTGACAGATCCCTGAAACTTGGCTTTCCGGGCTTCCTCAGAATACTCTGGCTCCGGTTTGAAAATAGGGACCGGCGAGGACACACCGCCACCGATGCGGTAAACTCCGCCGCCGGTTCCAGCACCACTGCCGGGGCCGAACCCAACCCCGCTACCCGAGCCGACTCCGCCACCTTTGCCAGAGCCGATCCCGCCGCCGGATCCGGAGCCATTAGAGGGGGGCCCGGGAACGCCGGTGGGAAGTCCGAGGTTTGTGGCATTAATCTGAGGCAAATTAGCGTCAGGCTGGACAACGATGGTCGGTTCCATGATCAGTTTGGGATCCTTGTTGAGGATCACGGCCGTGGGGGGAGTGAATTGGCGTTTGGCAATCTTGGGAAGCTTACCCTGACTGGCAGGAAGAGGAGACCGGTCTCCACCGCCACCACCGCCACCGGCAAGAGTCTTCTTTGGAGGCGCGACATAAGGGGCAATGTCGAGCGGCATAATCAGCGTGACGGCCTCTTTGGCTTTCTCCTGAACCACCTTATTGGTGCCGAGAAACAGCATCAGAGAAACAAGGCCAACGTGAATAACAAGGGAAGAAATACCCGCTTTGCCTTTGTTCTCGTCGTTTCCCCAGATATCTTTAACGGCTACGGGCTTGGAAGTAAGTTCGAGCGGAGGAAGTTTGGGCGGATTGACCGCATCGCGGATATTGTCGATGAGCGACTGGATCCACGGTTTCTCGCTTCCCTGCACCAACAACCGGTTCAGGTGATCGTCTGCTTGTACTGCTGCGCTGGTTGCGCTGTTGTATTCGACGTTCATTGCCTGTTCAAGTTCCTCATGCCGCGCAATCATTCCAGTACCCTCTCCGCGTACAGTAAAGAACGCTGGACAACACGTAAGACGCCAAAGTGGAACGTGGAGTTGCGACTTTCTCTACCAAAAAGTGTAGCACCGGAACACCCTCCGAGGTGATAGCCCTGCATGCTGCGTTTCCAGCGAGTTAGGGCTTTCAGATGGTTGGGCGGTCAATCCCCGGCCTTAGAACGATGCCGTTGGCTATTAAAAGATGTAGGATGCTGCGGCGACTCAGTTGTCAGGTGTGTCCAGGCGAACTCCCTGTCTCCAGCCGCGCAACAGGTCCAGAGGCAGGAACATGGCTGCGTAATGCCCACAGTGCGATCCACCCAAGCAACGCCAGGTTTGGAAACAGCAGCGGGGCAAACAGGGGAGCCCCGCTTACCACGTTATCCCACAAGTTGTGCGATGGTCCGTAAAAATCCGCTGCGACATGAAGCAGGAACCCGATGAGTCCGATTGCTGCCTGAACAGCCAGTACGCCGGCGCACAGGATCAGGTAACGCAGATCTACATTCATAAGGAACGGGACGACCAGAAAGGCTACCGCGAAAGCCGCACTTGCAACGGGAATCCATTCGAGCGGGCTGAAAAATCCGTTCGTCGCGTGATCGGCAAGACTTAGCAGGAAATTGCCAAAGAATCCGCCGAGCGTCAGAACCAGCGACCATTGCGCCCACTCGATGGTGCTCGCATCGACCGTACGGTTCATGATCAGCAGCAGGCCGATACCGGTATAAGCCAGGGGCGCCGCGAAGGGAGCCGCATATGTCAAACTGCGCAGGGTACGTTCGTGAAAGAACTGGCTGTCGAGGTGATAGATCACACCGGCAACGCCCACCGCAATGGCCGTCGCACCGACAATGAAACCTGCGATTCGCCAGATTGCCGGTTTGCTCCAGCGATCCCTTGCGAGCAACCCAGCAATAAGAAGAAACGGGGCTGCGAGAGAAAAATAGAAAGGAATATACTCGGCCGAATGGAGAAACTCGTTTGCGGAATGTGCCAGGTAAATATCCAAAGCCAAACACGCTAGATTAAAGATGGCGAAAATCTCCACCCAGAGAACATAATCATTGCGCCATCTGTCGAGGTCAGTGGGAAATCGTACGGGCACGAGAACTCCCTCCCCGCTTCAGGTCCAACACCATCGACTTGAGTTGCACCAGTTTTGAGAGCATCGGATAATTTCCGTGCCACTGCACAAAATCCGCACCGCCCATGAATGCGCCGTGCTTCGCAGTTCGGCCATCGTAGTGCCAGAAATCAAAATATAGAAAGTCAATCGGATGGGAGAACGGCTTTTTCTCCAGCGCTCCGCTGGCATGCAGGCCTTCTACAATCTGCTTCGCCTCATTCACGCGGGCGTTAGTCTGATGCAGCACCTGCTCGGCCTGTGTGAAGACCCGATCGATTAATGGTTTCGTGTGGCACTGATTGCAGACCTGCTTCA
>JACMLA010000674.1 GCA_014379815.1 Bryobacteraceae bacterium
GCTCCCGCGCGTAGACGAGTCGGGCGTCGTCCTCGGTGAATGGAGCTTGTCGAATCTCTTCGTCCGTTCGATCCGCAAAGCGAGGATGCCATTCACGAATCTGTTCCAGCGCCGCCGGACCTGCCGATCTGCGCGTTCGGAACAGGCCGTGAACCCGATCCGTGATCCATGCCATATCGGCTACGAACAATCGCGTGTGGCGCGAGCGCGTGGAAGGATCCGCGTAGTCCTTTAACCTTGGCCAGCTGGCAAACCCCTGTTCACGAGCGAGGACGAACTGCGCGTCATGCAGGGCCACCTGTTGACGTACGGTGGCTTCTTCTGACGTCATCCAGCGACTGTGGCTCCGTCGCAGACGAGAGATCGCGTCTTCGTTTCCGGCCCGGATCGCCAGCAAGAGTTCGCGGGCCTGTTTCTTCTGCTGTTCGAGATTCAAGACTGCCTCCTTCGAGTGCCCGGTCCGCATGACAGGCGAAAGAGGATCAAGTCAGTGCGATGACTCAAAGAGACAGGTGGGCGCAGCCCTTTCCGCGGACAGGACGCGTCCTGCACGCGTCTGCAGGCAGTGTAGCAGGACCGGGGATTGCCACGCGGGGTCCCGCTCTGACGGTTTGAAAGGACGGCCATGCCGTCTAGCTATTACTCAATCCACAGGAACGATCTAGCCCGCGCGATAGCTGCGCAGTCGGAGCGGGCGTTCCTCCGCTCGCGCCGGGCAACCTTCCCAGAGAGCCGACCTTCAAAATTCTGGAGTACACAGAGATGGAGCTCTTCTTCATCAAGGGAGAGCGCGGCGAGCCCGTAATTCATCACAAGAGTTCTCCGTCGCTACTCTGCCTTCAGGTGGACTTGCTCAAAACGTGCTTAGGCCGCGCCGGGCCAGGCTTGCATCACATGCTTTAATACCTGCTGCAAATCCTCCCTTGAACTACCGTCTCGTGCCGCTAGAGCGAGGCCTTGATAAACGATCACGACATAGGCAGCCAGGGACTCTACATTGACATCGGAAGGCACTTCGCCGTTATCCTGGCCGCGGCGAAGCCGGACGTGAATTGCTTGCTCGAAGTAGCGCCGCTGCGTGGCAAGTGTCGCGGCGATATCCAGGGACTCCGGGCTGCAGCACGTGGCCGCGAGAACCACCATGCACCCAGTAGGACAACTTGGTTGCGTAAAGGTCTGCACTGCGCCCGCAAGAAGTTGTTCCACGGCCTCTCTTGCCGTTGTTGCTTCGAGCGCTTGTGCAGCGCACTGGCCCGGACCAGCAAGATACGCCTGCACTGCTTCTGCAAACAGACTCCTCTTGTCCCCAAATGCACTGTAAAGGCTGGGCGGGTTGATGTTCATCGCCTCTGCCAGGTCGTTAATCGAAGTACCGTCGAAGCCATTTCGCCAGAACAAACGCATCGCAATATCGAGCGCCTCACTGCGATCGAAACTTCGCGGCCGACCTCGAGTTTTACCAGACCGTAGCGGTCCTTGTTGTTTAGCCATCACTACAAAAAGCCTTGACAGGCCCGTGGCTCCGATTTTAATATGTAGTCAACGCTAAATAAAAGAAGCTGTTTTGCATGGCAGCGTTGGCCAACAGGCAAAAGGAACTTTATGCATCATCTCTTACACATAGATGCTAGCCCACGCGGTGAGCGGTCACATTCACGACAGCTTTCCCGGGAATTCGTCACCGCGTGGAAAACCAGGAATCCGAACGACGTTGTGACTTACCGCGATCTTGGACGGGAGCCCGTTCCGCCGGTCAGTGAGTCCTGGATCGGAGCGGTTTATTCATCGCCGGAGCAACACAATCCGGCTCAGCGGGAAGCCATCGCAATTTCAGATGCTTTAGTCAGTGAGCTGCATATGGCCGACATCTACGTGTTCGGTGTCCCCATGTACAACTTCAATGTTCCAGCTCCGTTTAAGGCTTACATCGACCAAATCGTCCGCCCAGGTCATACCGTTGTTTTCGACCCCGCTGCTGGTCCAAGGGGATTACTCAGTGGCAAAAAAATGTTCGTACTCACAGCGAGAGGCCTCAGCGGCTACGGGCCTGGCGAAGCTGCGGAATCAATCAACTTCCAGGACCCATATCTCCGGGCCATCTTTGGCTACATTGGCGTGACCGATATCACGTTCATCCATGGCAACGACACGCTCAACAGTGAGCGGTGGGAATCGTCATTTGCGAAGGCGCGGACGGCAATTCACGATACGGTCTTACGATCTTCTGTGTAGTGGCCAGCCTCGGCGAGAACACGGTCGCGACTTCAAGCGCGGGGCCAGCACTGGACTAGTGCCCGGCTTTCCGTAAACCCGGTGAGATCGCGAGAACTCTGCAGCACGTAAGCAACGGAATGAAAATCGTCGAAGTGGAAGAGAAGCAGTTGAAGGGCAAAGTGGCGTTGGTCACCGGAGCGGGCTCGGGAATCGGGCGGGCTACGTCCGTCGCCTTTGCCAGACAGGGTGCCAGAGTAGTCGTCGCCAGCCGGCGCGCTAAGGAAGGAGAGGAGACGGTAGATCTAATCAAGGAAAATGGCGGTGACGGGATGTTTATCGCCACTGACGTGACACGCGAAGAGAGTCTTCAGACAATGGTGAAGAAATCCATGGACACGTTCGGGCGGATCGACTTCGCCTTCAATAACGCCGGCACCGGCGCTGACCTCCTCTCCCTTGTTGACACGACGGAATCCAACTACGAACAGAGCATGGGGACCAACGTCAAGGGCGTCTGGAACACGATGGTCCCAAGTGGGTAACGCCTCACAACGGTGCGCTTCGTATGCCTATCGCCTCGATACCAGATAGAACGATGCGGGGGCAGTCCCCTTTTCAGTCACGCGCAAGCCTGATTCCTGCAACCGCGTCTCCCACCACGGCGTGCCACGAAAGCCTCCATGCGCCAGCAGTGGCCCAAACGCGAACTGGAGCCAGGGATCGTGTCCGTTAATCAGAACCAGCAGAAATTCACCACCCGGCTTGAGGACTCGGGAAGCTTCGGCCAGCGTCTCTTTCACTCCGTCCCGTCCTAAATGATCGACGGCGTAGCTGCTGATAATGCCATCGAAGGTCCCATCTTCAAACGGCAGCTTTCGCATGTCACCCGTGACGATCGACGCCCTGTTATCGAGGCCCGCAGCCTTCAGGTTAGCGAGCAACCGTTCCTGTGGAGTGGTCCCGTGGCCGAAGTGGGTGTCAAAAGACTCTCCGAAAAGGTCAAGCGCTACAAGCCTGGCGGCCGGTCTGGCCGAGAGAAACATAATCGACGATCTTCCAGTCCCGGCTCCTAAGTCCAACACCTTGCCTGTGCCGGACCGAAGGAAATTCTGGGTTGGCATCGCGGCGATCGAGTCGACGTTGACGGCGAAACGAATCAGAAGAAAAGCGCTACCTGCCCAAAGCGTGCCCGCCCCCAGCACGATTAGCAGCCACCTGGACCAGTTTCGCCAATAACCGAAGAGCAAGAGCGCTCCAGTAACCGTCGCCAGCGCAAGGTGTCCATAGCTCAACCACCACGGATAGCCAAAATTGAGTGAAGCAAGCATGTCGGGACTCATTCTCCATCGATCCTCATGAACTGTTGCTGAACGACTCGTTCATGTGCCGTTCAGGTTGTTACGCTATAAAGTCAATTGCGGATACTGGTCGTGGAAGACGAGGCACGGATCGCACAACAAGTGGCAAAAGCGCTTGCTGAGGCTGGCTACGCCGTCGATTCGGCAGCGGATGGCGAACAGGCCGATTTCCTGGTGAACGCAGGCAGCTACGATGCGGTTGTGCTGGATCTGGGCTTGCCCAAACTGGACGGGCTTACGCTGCTCCGGCGCTGGAGAAACGCCGGCTTCCAATGCCCAGTGCTGATTCTGACGGCACGCGGAAGCTGGCACGAAAAGGTCGAGGGTATCGACAGCGGCGCCGACGACTACGTAGCCAAGCCCTTCAGGCTCGAAGAGGTCTTAGCACGAATCCGCGCTCAGATTCGAAGGTACACCGGAGCCCGATCTGATGAGTTGATTTGCGGCGCGCTAACCCACAATGAGCGAACTTCCCGTGTGACGCTCGCGGGGGAGCCAGA
>JACMLA010000082.1 GCA_014379815.1 Bryobacteraceae bacterium
AGCAATACCGTGCACTTCAAAGCTGCTCTCGAGATCACTAAAGAGGCGACCGCAGCGTACGACAAAGCCTATCCTCTTAAGTAGGAGAGCTGCTAATGAGCTACCTCGAGGGCTACGGGGTCGGGCAGGCTCGTCAGGAACGTCTTGTCGCTATTATCTTCGCCTCTTTGATCGCTGTAATTCTGGCAGGAGTTGTTTTTTACTTCTGGCAGCGGGACCGGACCGAAACGCAGAAAGTTTCCGCATTCCTTGATGCTCTCCGCATTGGGGACCACAAAGCTGCGTACACGTTCTGGGGTTGTTCGTACGAGCAGCCCTGTCGGGATTATCCGTACAGCCGTTTTCTTGAAGATTGGGGAACGTCCACTGCCCGGCTCGATGCGGTGTCGGCGCGGTCTGACGGTGGACAACATTGCAAAGCGGGCAGAATCGAAGTCGTAAGGTATTCCGATCAGCGGGAAGTGCAGTTGTGGGTGGAGCGCAAGACCCAGGTCATCGGGTACGCTCCGTGGCCTATCGATACCGGAGCGCCGAAAGACTTCGCAACCAGACTTCGGCGCATTATGCGCGACCTCGTCGGGGACTGTGCTCCGACACCGATGAAAGTTCCCTAGAAGCGGTTGCCTGCTAAAGCTCAGCGCTGATTCCGACTGCCTTGCGTCCACCTGAGATCTGAATCTGACCGCGCCATTTTGGCAATTGGTTGACCAGAAGCGACACCGGCTCGGTCGTCCTCTGATCGAACTGCAGAATGTCGCCTTCAGCAAGATCCAGCAGATCGTCAAACCGCACAACCGAGCCTTCGACCCGGGCCTCTAAATCGACGCTGGCACCGCTGACGAGAGCGAGGGTGCGTTCGATTTCATCCTCGGTTGCACTGGAGCGGCGCGCCGTCCATTGCTGATCGAAATTGTGACGCAACTGCTTGACGATGCTGGATGGAATTCCGATATTCATCATCCCCGACGTGTCCCCGATCTGGATCTCGGTCGCGATACTCACGACCGCTTCGTTAGGCGGGAGTACGTGCAGCAAGCCAGGCTCTGTCTCGTTGCTCTCGATGACAAAGTCCACAGCGGCGACGCTCTGCCAGGATAACGACAGATTCTGCAGGATCAGCGCGAGCAAAGTATTTAGGATTTGCTGCTCAATCAGTGTCATTTCCCGCTGGATGATCAGGGGCTTAATCTTACCGCCTCCGAGAAGGTTTTCAATCATCGGAAACGCCAGCGCGGGGTTCATTTCCAGGATGCCGATGCCATCGAAAGGAGTGATTCGCAGCACGGACAGACAAGTCGGCGAGGGCAGACAGGCCATCAGCTCACGGAAGGAAAGCTGTTCCACCGAAATCAAATTGACGTTGACGTACGTTCGCAGATAGGCTGACAAGCTCGATGCCAGACTACGCGAGAATGTGTCGTGAACACCGCGCAAGGCACGAATCTGCTCCTTTGGAATTCGGTCAGAGCGGCGAAAATCATACTTCTGCGCAAGCGCCATTCGGGACGCGGGAGTTGCTGCTCCGCTCTGTGACTGAAAGAGCGCGTCTATGTCTTCTTGCGAGAGTGCGTGGCTGTTGCCTTCCATCATTTAAGAGGCTCCTGCATGCCTGCGCGGGCCCAGGCGAAATTCGAGAAAACTGCGCAATCTTAAAATTGCCTGGACCTTGAGTTGCGAAACACGGGAAAGATGAAGGCCGATGACGCGGCCGATTTCTGCCAGTGTCAACTCACGGCTGAAGTATAAGTCGATGACTAGACGTTCAGTCTCGGGCAAACCGCGGATACCGTCTGCCAGCAACTGCCGCATTTCGCTTTTCTCTACCGTCACACCCGGATCTTCCTGGCGCGGGTCTGCCAGGAATGCAAGCAAGCCGTTTTCGTGGTCTTCTGAAGCGAAGCTGTCGAGACTTCCTAAAGTTACGCCGCGAAGATCGCTCAGCATCTGCTGGTATTGTCCGAGAGATACTGACAGCGCTTCTGCGATCTCTTCTTCACTCGGGGATCGTCCGTTTGTCTGTTCCAGCGAGGCAATGGTTTGCTGCACAATCCTTCCCTGTTTACGCTTGTGTGGGTCGACTCCGTCGAGCCCTCTGATGCTGTCGAGAATCGCACCCCGGATGCGTATTCCGGCATAAGTCTTCAATGACGCGTTCCGTCCGGGGTCGTAGTTATCGATCGCCTGAATCAGACCGACGACACCGGTAGATACGAGATCCTCTTCGCAGATGCATGCGGGAAGCCGCTCATGTAAGCTTGCGGCGATCCAGCGCACTTGCGGAAGGTGCTCCAGTATCAGCTGGTCACGATCCATCACTGTGGTGGTTTCAGGCGGCAGAAACCGTGCTCCTTTCGCCGCGGGTGTTCACGACCGGACAGAGCAGGGAAGTGACGTCAAACTCGGCCAGATCTTCTGGAATGAATGGACCAGTGCCTGCAAACGAGAAAGGCATTTCGTGACGAAGCGCGAGTCCAATCACCGGTCGGCAGGAAGCAGCCGAATCGGTATAATTCACTGCGATGCGGGAGGGAAGCAGGGGACGGAACCGGTCGAAGTTCGCCTTCAGATCCGCGGGAGACATGGTTGCCGGCAATACCAGCTGCACATCAATCTCGGGATGCTTCGCCAGCACGGCCGTGAACTCCACTGCTTCCGCGAAATCGGCAGGAGACAGTCCGGGCGTGTCGATGAGAATCATGCCTGCTTCGCGATGCGCTTCCAGAGTTTGCGCAAGGGAAGTACCTGTTTCCAGAACGTCAATGGGGACCGCCATACCCGCTGCGTAGCTTTCCAGCGCGATAGCGCCACCAGCCCTGCTCCCGTCCAGCGTAATCAGTCGCAAAGGCCGCCGAGCCGTAAGGCCGTAATGGACAGCAAGCTTCACCAGCAAACTTGTCTTGCCCACTCCAGGAGGTCCAACCAGAGCTGTAATACGCCTTGGAGCGGCATTGCGTCCGAGATTCGCATCTATGGAAGTCCGTGCATCCAGTTCGCGGATCAGTGCCGAAGCGGCATCGGTGTCCCGCAAACGTCGCTTAACGCCGCTAACGATCTCGGCCGCGAGGCTGTGTCCGAATCCATCGACGATCAGCTCTTCACGCATCTGATTGAGAACTGTGTCTTCCTTGTTCTTGTTCGGAGCAATGGCTTCACGGATGCTGTCGATTCGCTTTCTGAATGCTGAGGGGCGCGCGCCTGCGTCCGGTTTGTCTTTCAACTCAGGTTGCTGCAGAGTCGGTGCTGGGGCTGCTTCCTGACGGACCGCAGATTCAGGACGGACCGCAGGAATGCGTCGCACGACAGGCGCTGCGGCAGTTGCTTCCGGTTTCGGAGTTGCAGCGCTTCGAATGGTTCGCTGCATTGCTGGAACGACCCCGCATACAACTTCGTATTTGCCGGGCAAACCCTCCGCGGCGTCTACCTGGCGGGATGCAAGGATCGACGCATCCGCGCCTAGTTCTTCCCGGGCACCTTGCAAGGCTTCGCGAATTGTCGAGCCGTAATAGGACTTGAATTCCATGCTCACTCCACTCACTGAATCAATCCGAGCGATTGGACCTTAAGGCCGCCCGGTATTTCGTTATGCGACAGAATATGCAAGTTCGGCAGACTGTTCTCCAGATATTGCCGAACGAAGTAGCGCGCGCCGGCGCTTACGATGAGCACCGCTGGTGTATGTGGACTATCAATGTTTCGCGTCACTTTTGTAATGAGATCTCTCGCGGTTTGAGGCGCCAGAGTAGCCACACTGTTTAGTTCCGAATGCTCGATAGTCTTCTCAATGGAATGTTCAAGATTCGGATCGAGGAACCACGCCTTTAAGTCCCCGGTAGCGGAGAGCAGAGGTTTCACCAGTGTTCTGCGTAAAGCCTGGCGAACGTACTCGGTTAACAGGACCGGATTGCGGGTAGTCGCCGCTACTTCGCCCAGCGCTTCCATGATGGAAAGACCGTCACGAATGGAGACCTGTTCCCGAAGCAGGTTTTGCAGGACGCGCTGAACTGCGGCCAGCGAGAGGAGCTTGGGTGTCAGTTCCTCCACCGCTTTGGGTGCTTCCTGACCAACACGGTCGCAGAACGCTTTGGCGTCCTGACGCGAGAAGATCTCGTGCGCACTGCTCTTCACGAGTTCAGAGAGGTGCGTCCCCAGAACATTCAGCGAATCGACAACGGTGTATCCGGCCATGCGTGCTGCTTCCGCGCGGTCCGCCGTGATCCACAGTGCCGGTACACCAAAGGCCGGATCGGACGTGGCAATGCCATCCATTCCGCTGGACCGCGGCGTTGTGATTGCCAGTTCGCAGCCTTGCTTCAGTTCGAAGCGACCGGCCTCTCCGCCCTTTATCAGCAGGACGTATTCCCGTGGCTTCAGCATCATGTTGTCGGTCACGCGAACGGGCGGCAGCAGGAAGCCGCTGTTGCCGGCGAAGTGCCTCCGAATGGCAGAGATCTTTTGAATCAGGGGCGAGGTAGCGCCACCGGTTACGAGACCAATCAGACCGCCGCCGACTTCGATCGACATGGCGTCTACTTTCATCAGCGCCTCAAGATTTTCTTTCGCTGGCGTAGCGGGCAGTGCGTCCGTGGCGTCAACTTCGGGCTTGTCTTTCGCTTTCTTCAGCCGCCATGCCATGGTGCCCAGGCCACCGGCAAGGGCAAGAAACGGAATTGCAGGCAAACCAGGGAACGCCGCGAGGACCACGAGGACTCCGCTGGCGAGGAAAAGAGGTTCTGGCTGGCCGAAGATCTGTTTCTGAAAGTCCGCACCGAGGCGTTGCTCGGAACTGGCGCGGGTTACGATAACCGCGCCCGCGACCGAGATCATCAGCGCGGGAATCACGGTCACCAGGCCATCACCAATCGTCAGTACGGTGTAAGTCTGGATTGCTTTCTGCAATTCCATTCCGTGCTGGAACACACCAATCAAAAACCCGGCGACGATGTTGATGACAGTAATCAGGATTGCGGCCAGAGCATCGCGCTGTGTGAAACGCGAGGCACCATCCATGGCGCCGTAAAATTCTGCTTCAGCACCCAACTCTTTGCGTCGCTTGCGCGCTTCGATTTCATCGATCAGGCCGGCATTCAGGTCCGCATCGATAGACATCTGTTTCCCTGGCAAAGCGTCGAGGGTAAATCGGGCAGTCACCTCAGAGATACGGACCGCACCATGGTTGATAACAACGTACTGGATTGCGATCAGGACAAGGAAGATCACTACACCGACGATGTAATTACCACCAACAACAAAGTTCCCGAAAGCCTCGATGACATGGCCAGCGGCGGTAGTGCCAGTGCTTCCATTGAGGAGAATCAGTCTTGATGAGGAGATGTTGAGAGCGAGTCGAAACAGGGTTAGCAACAGCAGAGTCGTAGGGAAAACCGTGAAGTCGGTGGGCTTGTTGAGATACATAGCCACCATCAGGACGACCACCGAGAGCATGATGTCGATCACGATCAGCAGATCCAGCAGGATGGCCGGCAAAGGCGTGATCATCGCAAGGATGATTGCCAGCACGCCTACTGGGACCAGCATCTCGGTCCAGTTCCAGCCTGAAGTCTTTACGGCCATTGAGTTCGTTTCTGCCAAATTCATTTACCCCGGAATGTTTCGGTGCCCGCTGATGCGGTATACGTATGCAAGTACTTCGGCTATTGCTCGGTAGAAATCGGGCGGGATGTCCTGTCCAACCTCCACCGACCCATATAGTGCGCGGGCCAAAGGCGGATTCTCCACGATCATTACGTTGTGTTCCCGGGCAATCTCACGAATCCTGGCGGCGAGGTAGTTGCGACCCTTCGCAACCACCTTCGGGGAAGCCATTGTCTTCGGGTCATAGCGGATAGCAACGGCGTAGTGAGTCGGGTTGACGATAATCGCGGTAGCCGTTGGCACGTCCTGCATCATGCGCTTCCGCAACAGCTCACGGCGCAAACGGCGTACTCGTGCTTTGATGTGTGGATCGCCGTCGCTGTCCTTCATCTCGCGACGAATTTCCTCTTTCGACATACGAAGACCCTTCTCGTAGGACATTCGCTGTCTGAACCCCTGGACCAGACCGACAAAAAGCAGTACGATCGCGGATTTCCAGAGGACGGACGCAAGTAACTCGCCAAGAACTCCAAGTGCTGTCCGTGCGGAGGAAAGAGTAAGCGTCAGCAGAGTAGGCAACTGAGCCATGGCCATGCTGTGGACGATCCAGAGCAAGAGGAGCATCAGGACCAGAGCCTGGAGAGCCTGAGGAAGATTCTGTTTCGTTATCTGCTTGAGTCGCGATAGCGGGTTGAGCCGGCTAAAGTCTGGCGCCAGAGCACCGAGGTGCAGTCCAAAGTTCGTAACGCCCATCTGGAAAGCCACCGTCGCAATGAACAACAGCGCAGCGGTAATGCCCAGGGGTAAGAATGCGGAGACGACAAGTCCCTGAGAGTAGTGGATGAGGTCCGAAGCCGTCCATTCCGCCCGAAAGGCAGGGCGCAGTGCAGCCTGAAATCCTCTCTCAATGTCTGTAAACCAGACTTGCGCCGAGCGTGTGATCAGGAAAACCAGAACCAGAAATTGAAGAGCATTGACGAGCTCCTTCGCTGCTGGAAACTGACCTTTGTCCCGAGCTTGTTTGAGCTTTTGCTGGGTAGGTTTTTCTGTGCGCTCGCCCGACATTACTTAATGCCTCGAAAAAATGGTCCCGATTACCTGAAGAACACGGGCCGATTGCTGCGTATACAGCAGCGGAAACGCTGTTGCGATGGTGGCCAGCATTGCAAGAGACACCAGCATCTTGACGGGAAAGGAAAGACTAATGATTTGCATCTGCTGGTTCAACCGGCCCAGGATACCCATAGCCAGGTCGACCACGAACAACAAGCCGATCACGGGCAGGGCGATTCTGACGGCCAATGAGAACGCTTCACTTCCGAGGCGTATCAGCATCTCCGCCATCGATACATGCAGAACGAAACTTCCTGGCGGGCAGGTCTCCATGCTCAAAGCAAATGCCCGGATCAGTTGCCTATCCAGGCCGGTCGCGAAGAACAGCAGCCCGGCTGTAAGTTGCGCGAAGATCTGCAGAATACCTGAGTCGGCCTGTGTATTGGGATCGAACGACGAGGCGAATGAGTATCCGGCCTGCACGCTAAGCGCCTGCGCCCCGATGGTGAATACCTCCGAGATCCAGGCCGTGGCAAGTCCGGCTGCCAGTCCCAGCGCTGCTTCCCCAAGCGTCCAGGCCACGAGCATCGCGAT
>JACMLA010000083.1 GCA_014379815.1 Bryobacteraceae bacterium
CCCCGGCCTGGGCTCTACCAGCATGAGCGCGGACGATGGAGGATCCTCGACAACTGGCTTCCTGACTCTGCTCTCTGGAGCGGGGTCCGGCGCCGCAGGGCTATCTGGTTTGGTTGTCGCAACCGACGGCGTACTCTCGGCAGATGGCCCGGACGGCCCAGATGGCCCAGATGCTGAGGGTTCTTCTACCTTCTGCCGGGAACTGGCGGCAGCGGGTTTATCTCCGAATACACGTTCCTCTGCGGCGGACGCCGGAGTGGTTCTGCGACCAGCAGCATCCACAGGTAAAGTGCTACGGCCCATCACGTATCCCATAGCGAAGAAAACGCCAAGCAACACGAAGACCACAAACATCAGCGAGAACAACTGTTTGTTTCCGAGGATTATCTCGAATTCACGGTCTGCCGGATCCGGCGTGGCGGACAGGGTACGATCTGGCATTCAGGTAACGCTTTCATTCTAGCGGGAACTTGTTCTGGCGCGCCTTCAAGCCGAACCACAGCAGCCATCCTACGAACGTCATCACCGGGATAGTAAGCAGTGCAACCTCCAGGGCAATGCCAGCATCTCCACGCACCAGCAACAGCGCTCCAAAGAACGTTCCGATACCCGAGATCGTGCCTCCGGTGAAAGGGTGTTTGGATCGAGTGGTGAAAAGCCATAAGCAGGCAGACACCGACGCGATGCACAGGAAAGCTCCCGCGGGTGTGACCGGCCACTGACTCAGGCCATATACACCGGCGATCATTGCAACTCCGCCAAGTACACCAGGGACCACAGAGCCGGGCGCGCAAAACTCACGAGTCATCAGCAAGGCTCCGGCGAGAATCGTGACCCATGCCCGATCCGGCGTTTCAACGAGTTGTAACAGACTTGGCCGCAGCAGATCTATACTCATGGTCATCCGCATCGTGCACCTGAGCGCGAGCCGGATAGGGCAACGGACTGATGACCCGACTTTACTTCACTCTGGGCGTGATTCTGCTGGCAGCCCTGTCGTTCGCGCTCGTCGTCGCAGAACCACTATCCCCTCACAAAGCGCATCGATACGCCATCTTTGATGTCCGCGCGTCCGAGTCGGGTGGCAGCATCGTACTGGACTGGGATCCGAAATCGGTCCTCGTAGACGCCGCCACCAACGGCCTGCTCGAGAGTAACGATGGAGGAGTCTCGCATAGCGACACTGTCGAAGCGAGAGTACTGCGCCAGGGCGGACTGGAGTACAGGCGCCGCTCAGAAGACGTTACGATTCGTCTGCGCTTGATGAAAGGCAGCGAGACGATCGGCGAATCTTCCGTGAAGCTGACAGGTCTGCCGGCAATACCCGGAGCGCCCAAACCCTGAGAGCCCAAACCGGTATGTCTGCCAGGCTGGTGTAAGCTAAAAAGTTTCCCGATTGAATGAAGATTCGAATTCTGTATCACGACCATTGTTTCGATGGCGCAGCATCGGCTGCTTACTTCAGCCGCTTCATGGCCGATCAAGTGCACCCCGGTGCGGAGTTTGCCTACACAGGCATGGCCCACACCGCTGCGCAGACCTTCGATGAAGCGCTGTTTGACGGTGACGTGAACGCCATCGTCGATTTCAAGTACGCGGCTACACCCAAACTGACCTGGTGGTTCGACCATCACCAGAGCGCTTTTTTAAGTCCGGAAGACGCCGAATACTGGCGACGCGACCAGAGCGGACGCCAGCTCTACGATCCGGAATACCGGTCGTGTACCCGCTTCATTTGCGCCATAGCCCGCGAGCGTTTTGGCTACGAAGCAGTGGATCTGAAGGAACTGGTTCAGTGGGCCGAGCTAATCGATGGCGCTCTGTATGAAAGTGCGGAAGAAGCCGTAAATCTCGGCGCTCCGGCAATGCAGCTGACACTCGTCATCGAGGGATCACGGGGTTCGGACACCGTACAAAAGATCATTCGCGCCATGCAGCACAGGACACTGGCGGAGATTATGTGCATGCCGGAGATTCAGACTCTCTACCTGCCGTTGTACGAGCGCCATATCCGGTCGATCGATGTGATTCGCACAACCTCTACCTTGCAGAGGGGCGTCATTGATTTCGACCTTGTCACCTCCGGCCTCGACAGCTATAACAAGTTCATACCGTACTACCTTCACCCGGATTCTCTCTACACGGTCTCAGTCAGTACATCCACATTCCGCACCAAAGTATCGGTGGGATCCAATCCATGGGCGAAGTCCCCCTTGAAGCACAATCTTGCGACGATCTGTGAGCGTTACGGTGGCGGAGGTCATGCGAAAGTAGGCGCCATCAGCTTCAAAATAGGAGCGATTGAAGAGGCGAGGCTCGCGGCTGCGGAGATCTCAGAGGAACTGAAATCCTGATGCGAATCCGTACTGTTGCGATCTGCACCGCAATGCTGTTAGCAGGCTGCACCGGCAGCAAACTGGAGTCCGGCAAATCGCCAGAAGAGGTCAGGGCCGCTGCTTCCGCATTTGTCGAAACGTATTTCAACTCGTATTTTCGATTCAATCCTTCCGAAGGCACCGCAGCAGGGTTCCATCAGTACGATGCCCAGCTGGAGAACCGGGCCGCCCCACGCATTCGCGCGCGCGTCACAGAACTCCAGACCCAGGCCAGTCAGGTTGCAGAACTTCAAAAATCCGCCCTAGACCCGCAGTATTCCGTCGACCTGACCCTGATCGCGAACCGCATCGGTTCTGAATTGCTAGACCTTGGAACGCTGCGTACCTGGAGAAGTCCTCTCTATTACGCGGGAACTCCAGGCAGCGCGGTGGACCAGCTGATCAAGCGTAACTTTGCGCCGCCTGAGTCGCGTCTCGAGTCGGTAACGGCACGCCTGAAACAGGTGCCTGCGCTGATCGATGCAATGCGCGACAACACGCGAGAGCCTCCAAAAGAGTTTACCGACCTTTCCATTCGAATTGTGAAAGGCTCCATTCCTTTCTTCCGCAATTCCGTTTCCCAATGGGCCGAAACCGCGGCGGGCAACAACTCTGCCTTGCTGAACGACTTCAGTGTGGCTAACCGGAAAGCACTCGCCTCGATGGAAGTAATGGCGAGGCATCTGGAAGAGAATGTCTCACTGCTTTCCACTGGCAGCTATGCCATCGGTCCGGAGAACTTTGCCAAAAAATTGCGCCTCGACGAAATGGCTGAGATACCTCTCGACAAATTGCTTGCCATCGGCGAAGCCCGTCTGCAGCAGGATCACAAAGCCTTCATCGAAGTAGCAAGACATGTTGCGCCGGGCAAAAACCCCAGAGAAGCGATGGCAGTTCTGGAGGCGCAGCACCCCAGCGAAGCGGACCTCATGAACTTCGCGAAAGGCACGGTTGAAGCAGCGCGTCAGTTCGTGATCGCGAAGCAAATCATCCCAATTCCGTCGGAAGATCTTCCCAGAATTGAGCCGACTCCGGCCTACGCCCGCTCCGGGAGCTTTGCTTCGATGGATACTCCAGGCGCATTTGAGAGCTCTGCCAAGGAAGCGTTCTACTACGTGACTCCTCCGGAGAAAGACTGGAAACCCGGGCACAAAGAAGAGCATCTGCGGCTCTACAACCGCCCCGTGATGGACATGATTACCGTGCACGAAGCCTATCCGGGACACTACGTGCAGTTCCTCTACGTCAAGCAGTTTCCTACCAGAACGCGGAAGCTGATTTATTGCGGAAGCAACGTCGAAGGATGGGCGCACTACGCCGAGCAGATGGTTCTGGAAGAAGGCTTCGGCAGCAACGACCCAAAGATCCGGCTCGCTCAGCTTTCTGAAGCGCTAGTTCGCGATGCACGTTATGTTGCCGGAATCCGGCTCCACACTTCTGGCTGGTCAGTCGAGCAGGCGACGAAGCTCTTTGAAGAAGAAGCGTTCATGCAGCCCGCAAACGCGTTTGAAGAAGCGCGTCGCGGCACCTACAATCCGACCTATCTGTACTACACGCTTGGAAAGATGCAAATCTACAAGCTGCGTGAAGACTACAAAAAGGCGCGGGGTGCGGGTTACTCTCTGGCGAAGTTCCACGAAGAGTTCGTAAAACAGGGCGGCATTCCGGTGCGCCTGATTCGCGGCATCCTCTTGCCCGGCAACACAGAGTCAGACCTTTAGCAACATCTTCTCCACATACTTGGCAAGGACGTCGCATTCGATGTTGATTTTCTCGCCCGGCTTGCGACTGCGCAGGGCAGTGTTCGCGTAGGTATGAGGGATGATCGTCACCGAGGCGACACCGTCCTCGAGCGCGGCAACGGTCAGGCTGATTCCATCAAACGCAACAGATCCTTTGAAGACGACGTAGCGGTCCAGTTCCACAGGAATCCGGACCCGAAGCCACCAGTTCTCATCCCCCAGCAGATCCAACGACAGGAGCTCACCTGTCCCGTCAACGTGCCCCTGAACGACGTGACCATCCAGTCGCCCACCCACCAAAAGCGGACGCTCCAGATTCACCAAAGATCCTGCCGAGAGTTCGCTTAGATTCGTCCGGCGTAGCGTTTCCGGTGCGAGATCCGCGCCGAAGCTACCTGCCGTGACTTCGATGGCTGTGAGGCAGACGCCGTTAATCGCAATGCTACTGCCCTGCTTCGCATCCGCGACGACTTCCGCGCATTGAATTCGAATTCGTGCGCCGCCGCTTGCGTTCCCTTCCACCGAGAGTACGGTCCCAACCTCTTCCACTATGCCGGTAAACATGAGATTCTATTTCTCCAGATAAGCTTCGACGGCAAACTCATCGCGTGCAATGTTGTGCAGGCTGACGTCCCGGAAGCGAATGGCATCGACCCGTCGCGTGCGACCTGCACCCCCAGCCACGGGAAGTGACAGCATGCCTCCAAGGATCTTCGGCGCGTAATAGAAAAAGATCTTGTCGACCACACCGCATTCCAGAGCAGCCCAGTTCACCTTGCTGCCGGCCTCGATCATGAGCGACAGATACCGTTGCTCTGCCAGCCATCGCACCAGTGAGGGAAAGCTTGTGCGACCGCCAGGCGAGTCCATTACGACCACATGGATCCCCGCATCTTCCAGAGCCAGCCGGCGCTCATCCGGAGCAGCAGATGTTGTCACAACGGTCACGTCACCCGATGCTCCGCGAACCATCTTCGAATCCAGCGGCAGCCGTAGTTGTGAATCCGCCACGATACGCATCAGAGGCCGGCTGCGTGGTAATCCACTCCGATCATTCAGCAGACAATCATCCGCGAGAACGGTCCCGATACCAGTCAGAATGCTGTCGGACGCGTGGCGCAAAGTCTGCACATGTTGCCGTGCGACTTCACTTGTGATCCAGCCCCGGTTGTCTTCCGGAGCCGAAATCTTGCCATCGAGTGTGACCGCCGCTTTCAACGTCACCAGGGGGAGACCGGTTCGCATGAAATGCTCGTAAGCTTCATTCAGTTTGCTTGCGGATTGCATTGCGTCGGCCTCGATCTCCACAGTTATACCAGCGTCCCGAAGCTGCTGAAATCCCCGGCCGGCAACGACCGGATTCGGATCCTGCATGGCACACACCACATGAGCGATCCCTGCGGAGATCAGCGCGGCTGTACAAGGCCCTGTGCGTCCATAGTGAGAACAGGGCTCCAGTGTGACGTACATTGTGGCGCCACGTGCTGCGCTACCCGCCTCTTCAAGCGCGACTATTTCTGCGTGTCGGCGACTAGCGTACACGTGGTAACCGCGGGCAATCACCACGCTGTCCTGGACAATAACAGCACCAACGGCAGGATTTGGGCTGGTTTGCCCCGCGCCTTTCGCTGCTTCGGAAAGCGCCTCACGCATGTAGGCAGACAGCGTCACGGAAACAAAGACGCGATGAACGTTTCAGGCTTGAACGGC
>JACMLA010000675.1 GCA_014379815.1 Bryobacteraceae bacterium
ACTGTTGTGGGTGTAGGTCCGCCGGGCGGACTGCTGAGCGCGTAGATATGCCAGCCGGGGTCGAGCCGCGCGACAACTTTCGCGGTGACCGTCGCGCCCTGGGGAGCCGACGCTGGGCTGATGGTCAGAGTCCAGTTGACTGGATTTTTGCTCTGCCCGAACAGAGCGATGCTGGCGAGGAGGAATGCGGCAGGCAGTCGAGGCGCCATGTATTCAGCTTAGATGCGATGAGGGGGGTAAAAGAAGTAACTCCCGAAGCGGGTCTGGAGACCCTCTGCAGGCGTGGACGCCTGCCCCACATCGGTCTAGTCCCCTGCTTTAGACAAGTGACGCCTGCCCCACATCGGTCTAGTCCCCTGCTTTAGACAGTGACGCCTGCTCCACATCGGTCTGGTCCCCCCTGCCTTAGTCAGTGACGCCGGCAGCGCAGTGCACTCATTAAAGATAGTGCTGGACCATTTGTCGCCAGTACCTTGCACGATGCGCCTCTCCTTCCCAGAGCAGGAGGTGGTTGGCGATTCCTTTCTCGTGGAGGTCGCGGCTCAGCTCGACGTTGCTGGGGAGGAAGGGGTCTTCCAAGCCGACCGCGAGGATGATCTCCATCCGGCGCAAGGACTCGAGGTGATGCGATTCGTGGAGGTTGGGGACGTAGTGATTGGGTGTGTGGAAGTAAATGTCCTGCGAGTATTCGCCGTTGAAAAGGTCTTCAAACCCGCCCACCGGCTTCGTGAGGTCGTACCGTCCGCTCAGGCCGACGACTTTGCCGAATTTCGAAGGGTGCCTCAGGGCAATGTTCACTGCGTGAAATGCTCCGATGCTGCACCCGTGAGCGATCAGAAACGGATTCGCATTCCGGGTCTGAGAAAACGGGAGAACCTCGCCCAGTATGTACCGCTCATATGAATTGTGATGGGCTATACGGGTGTGGGCCGGGCAGGACAGGCAGTAAAAAGTTGCGGAGTCCACGCTATCTACGCAGTAGAGCTGGAGATGGCCAGCCTCGATGCTGGGGGCAAGGGCACGGACCAGACCCCAGTCCTCGTAATCGTAAAACCGTCCTTCGCGAGTAGGAAATACGAGGACCCTGGCGCCTGCTTGTCCGAAGACAAGAAGCTCCATATCACGGTTCAGGGCGGGGCTGAACCACTTGACGTAGTCCCTGTTCACTCTCTTTTAAGAGTAGTGGACCATCGTAGCTAACCTGCTGCGTTTCCATGAACAATTGGTTGCGATACGGGTTGATGTGATCAATCCAGATTGCGTACCCTGCCCGGCTCATATGCAGACCATCTTCGAGGAACAGTTCGGGGCGGACACGGCCTTCCCTGTCGAGCATAGCGTCAAAGGTGTTGATGAAGTAAGAGTTCGGCCGTTGTTCCAGCTGGCGTTGCACCGCGTGATTTACGTTGCGGATGTTATCCAGAATACTGGCGCGTGCGGGGCTGGGCTTGATGGAAATGAACGCAAATGGAATCTTGCCCAATTTGAACGCTTCCATTTTGTTGAGGAATGCGTCGAAAGAAGCGAGAACATCAGCGGGAGATCGACCATCACCAAGATCGTTATCTCCTGCGTACAAGATTAGCGAGCACGGGTGGACGCCAGGAATTAAGCGATCAAAGTAGTGTACGCAGGCGGCGAGCGTTGACCCACCGAAGGCGCGGTTGACTATGTTGACGGAGCGCAGATCCCTGGAAAAGGTAGTCCACAGACGCATGGAGGAACTGCCGTACAGTACAGCTGGGCACGCGGGTAACTGCTGTCTGTGAGCAGCGACTTCGAGGTCCCTGACGTCTGGTTCATACCACTCCATGTAACCGTTCCATTCCTACCGTAGATGCAAGCGAGGCATCTTGTGCGTCTTTGACAGTGTTTTCCCCTGCACCTCCAGATTATCACAGTGAGGTTACAGAGCTGGCTGCGGGATCCTAAGTCAGTAGGAGGCCGTTACTCTGTCGGTACTTTTAGGTTCACGTGTATTTGGATCCGCGATGCAGGCCGCTGATGCGATCCGGCGCAAGCAGATCACCTCGGCCGAGTTGACTGCGCTGTTGCTTAAGAGGATCGAGCAATGGGATCCCAAACTGAACGCATTCACCTATGTGCTTTGGGTCGAGGCGATGGAGGAGGCGAAGAAGGCCGACGCTGCTCTGGCAAAAGGTCAGGCAGCAGGTCCGCTCCATGGAGTTCCGGTCCACGTGAAGGAGTCGTTTGGCGTGCAGGGGCGTCCGGCGACGTGGGGTATTGAGGCATTCCGGGATACCAAATCTGCCACTGATTCCGATGTGGTCCAGAAGTTGAGACGAGCAGGGGGCATTCTGATTGGTGCGACAAACGTACCGGTGAACTTACAGGACTGGCAAACGGCGAACCCAATCTACGGAGTCACGAATAATCCGTGGAACGTTGAGCGGACTTCAGGTGGTTCCTCGGGTGGATCGGCGGCGGCACTTGCCGCGGGTCTTGGATTTTTGAGCGTTGGGTCAGATATTGGAGGCTCGATACGAATTCCCGCGCACTTTTGTGGAGTATTTGGGCACAAGCCGACGATTGATCTGATTAGCACGGCAGGCCAGATGCCTGGTGGAATCCGCACGCCTCCAGGCTTATCGTCCGACTTAGCGGTGGCGGGTCCGATGGCCAGGAGCGCCGACGACCTTATGGCTGCACTACAGGTGCTGGGCGGAGTAGTGGGGAGTCAGGCCCGGGCATTTACGTGGTCGCTCCCGAAACCCCGGCATGCCAGCTTGAGGGATTTTCGTATCGGCTACATTCTTGACGATCCCGCGGCACCGATCTCCTCCGAGATCCGACCGGCGTTTGAAGCAATGCTGCGAAAGCTGGAGACGTCCGGGGCGCAGCTGGTACCGGGCTGGCCTGAGCGCTACCGGCTTCCTGTGGCTGTGGAAGAGTACAAATCCCATCTGGCTGCGTTTCTTTATTCGGTGGCACCGAAAGAAGCACAGGCTGAGATGGATGGGGCACCGCGCTTCGCAGATGACTGGTTCTCTAAGGGCGCGCACGCCTCTCATTCAGATTGGATGCGAAACAACTTGAGACGGCTGTCATACCGGGCACTTTGGCAAAAGCACTTTGAGTCGGTAGATGCGTTCCTGAGTCCGGCTGCGTTTGTGCCTGCGTTTCCACATGGGAAGGATCTGAAACAGCTGACGACACCGGACGGTGACCGGCCCTACGAGGATCTGTTCCAGTGGATTGCCACGGCGACCTTTACGGGGTGTCCGGCCACGGTAGCACCGATTGGTACGACGGCGGACGGATTGCCGGTTGGAGTACAGGTAATGGGACCGATGTGGGAAGATGCGACTCCGATTCGCCTGGCTGGCTTGATCTCGCAAGAGACCACTGGAGGATTTACGGCTCCTTCGGGCTGGCAGTAAACAGGATGAAGAAGTTCGATCAGCAGGTGGAGAGGATATCGTCGCTGCGGCATGAGGCTGTCAGCGAAGCTCTGGTTACGGAGTTACGGAAGGCTCTGGGCAACCGGAACAACTACATGGTTAGCAAAGCCGCTGCCGTGGTTGCGCACCATCGTCTGCAGGAGTTGATTCCGCAGCTGCGCACCGCGTACGATCGCTTTTTCGTTGACGCTGTGCGATCGGATCCGCAGTGCTGGGCCAAGATAGCCCTGGCCCGCGCGATGGCGGAACTGGATGATTATGAGGAACCTGACTGTTTTGTCCGCGGCATTCAGCACGTCCAGATGGAGCCGGTCTGGGGCAAGCACGTCGATACAGCTGGCCCTCTGCGCGCTCAGTGCTGCCTGGCACTAGTGAACTGCCGGACAGTTCCTTCCGACGAGATGCTTCGGATTCTGGTCACCGCGCTTGCGGATGCCGAGCCAGGCGTTCGATCTGAGAGCGCCCATGCGATGGAGGAACTGGGCAGAATCGAAGGAGCTCTGGTTCTTCGCCTGAAGGCTTTGGTGGGCGATGAAGAACCGGAAGTGACGGGAGCGTGTCTGCGGGCTGTGCTGGCGATAGAAGCTGGTACGGCTCTGTCGTTTGTGTGTAAGTTTCTGGAGCGCGACGAAGATGTCGCGACGGAGGCGGCTCTGGCGTTAGGTTTGTCGCGATTACCTGGCGTAGTCGCGCCGGTGATTGTGAGGTACCGGCGGGAACTGGATGCCTCCCGGGCTACGGTATTTCTGACGGCGCTGGCCGTGTCGCAAAAGGAAGACGCGATGGAGTTTTTGTTTACCGTTGTAGAACGGGAGAAGCCCGAGAGAGCGGTGGCTGCAATCGAAGCTCTTGCTTCTGTTCGCGCCGGCGATGTGGCTGTCAGGGATAAAGTTTCCGCAGCGGTTTCGCGAAACGGGGATTCCCGGGTGGCGGCCAGCTTCGATAAAAAGTTCAGTTTTTAGAGCTCTTGTCGGGGCCTTTTTCGTCGAGAGCGTACAGCTCGTCCCAGATATTTTCCGCGTCGTGCGACTTCCAGTCAGAAGGTTCGCGCACGCCAATGTGAAGCTCAGGCTGGGTGAGAGTGCCATGGCCGTAGATGCAGATGTATTCGGTGCGAGGGCGCCCGAAGAGCAGCATCTGTCCGTATCTTCCGTGGGAGACCGGCATTCGGAGAACTCGACCACAGGTCCGGCAGCGGCGACGCTGGTCCCAAACTACCAGGAAGAGCAGTCCGAAGAAAAGCAGATTGAGCGCGAACATGATGGTGGTCCAGCCGAGATCATGCAGGAATGGCTGTTGTTTCCAGCGAATGATGTGATCGGGAGGCGTGTAGAGTGCCTCAAGAGCACGGTAGATGCCGAGAAGGATGGCAACCGCGGCGGCGAGCTTTGCGACAAGGATTCCCCAGTACCGCATTACTGTATTGGACTGATGCCGGGAATGGAAAGTTGCCGAGATATGATGACCTGCGGAGCCAATCAGAAAACATGGAAGCTATCCCTGTAGACGAGCAGGCGAGTCTCGTCGAGCGGTTGACGAATGCCTGTGGCGGCGCGTATTCGCCGGACACGCGGCGCAAGTATTTCATCACTGGTCCGCAATGGGCTGCGGCTTACGAGGGGCATGCGTTGTTTCATGCTCCGACGCGGCACCCGGTTTCGTATGACGAGGTGATTGAGCAGTATGCCCGGATTGGAATCCAGTATTGGTGTACGCATGACACCGATGTGATTCCACCTGAGGCAATCGGCACAGCGAAGCAGGATGAGATTGTTGCCGGGATTCAGAGTTCGCTGAAGAAGAACGGTCTGGCGTGCTCCATGGTGACGACGGAGACTTTTCACCATGCGGTTTTTGCGGCGAGCCCGGCCGCGGAGTCGCCTGATGTTCGGGAGTATGCGAACCGTCGCGTCTGCAATACGGTAAGGATCGGACACGAGCTGGGGGCAAGCTTTGCTGTGTACTGGCCAGGATCTCTGGGCTATCAGGTACAGGGCGCGATCGACGAAGTGCAGATGCTGGAACGGTTCGCGGGCGCGCTGAATGCAGCGTGTGAGGAGGACATCAAAGTCGCGGGACAGAAAGGCCGCCCAACACTGAAGCACTGTCTGGAAGCGAAGCCCTTTGAGCCTGCGGCACATATTCTGTTGCCTTCCAGCGACGCGATGCTGGCGTTGATCTTTTCCGGAAAACTGACGCATCCCGAGATGGTTGGCCTGAATCCGGAGTATCTGCACGAACTGATGTGGGGTGGAGCGGTCCGTGCTTCTTTGGCACGTGCCCTGATGTGCGGCAAACTGTGGCATTTCGATATTAATGACGGCTACCCGCTGAAGCATGACGTGGATATCGGCGTTGGTCTGGTGAATCCTCTGGACTGGCTGAATGTGCTCGTCTTGTTGCGGACCTATAAGTACGACGGGCCTTTCAATCTGGACTTCAAACCACCTCGGACCACTAGCAATTCCGGAGTATTTAAGGTTAGCTTTCCCACGGCTGTCGACCGGTTCATCACGCTGTGGGACATGGCCGGCGAGGTGTCTGAGGACCCGATCATCCGGGAAGCGCAAGAGGCTTTGAACGCAGGAGGCAAGGTTGCGACTGGGGCCGATGTTCAGGCAATCACGGAAGCTAACCGGGAACTGCTGACGCTTCACGAACTGATTGCGCACCGGCTGTTTCAGATTCTTGTGGGTCAGCACAAGGGCCGGGTTCACTCGATCGGCTGAACTCAGATTTAGTGGAGAACGCCTAGTTTGTCGAGAGGCCAGTAGACGAAGACGGCTTTACCGTAGATGTAATTTCTTGGGACGGCTCCCCACGACCGGCTGTCGTTGGAAGAACTGCGGTGGTCGCCGAGGACGAAATATTCCTCGGGACCGACGGTGACGGGTGACATGGACATGCGATCCCGATACTCTTTCAGGATGTAGTCTTCCCTGAGGGGTCGTGCGTTGACGAGAACTTCGCCGTTGTCCACCTCGACCACGTCACCTGGGAGGCCGATGACTCGCTTGATGTAGGAGCGGGATGGATCGAAGGGTGGCCAGAAGACAACGAGGTCGCCACGCTGGATCTCGCCTATGCCGAGCTTGTAGACGAACTTATTGATGAAGATGCGCTCCTGGTCTACCAGTGCGGGCATCATGCTGGTTCCTTCCACTTTGACCGGCTGGTACAGGAACAGGATGACGAGCACTGCGAGCACAATGGAGATCAGAAGATCGCGGGACCAGCTGGCGACGTTCACCAGGGGCGAGCGCCGGCTGAGAACGGCAGGCACGACGTCGGGGGCGGGCGGTGTGTTCTCCATAGCGCGTAACTGCTTTGAAACAGCGTCCACCATTTTAGACCAGGCAAGTACAATTTCGGTTGCCATATGAATTGGGGTGCAGACGGCTTGGTCGCACTGATTATTCCTGCTTACAACGAGGCTCCGGTAATTGGGCTTACGCTGCAGTCCATTCCGGTGGGTTTGTTCGACCTCGTGGTTGTGGCAGATAATGGCTCGTCTGACGCGACGGGTCAGATTGCGCGGAGTCACGGCGCCCAGGTAGTAAGGACGGAAGCGAGGGGCTATGGTGTGGCCTGCCTAACAGCGATTGCATGGCTGCCTGCGTCTGTGGAGATTGTTGTCTTCCTGCAGGCGGATTTATCGGAGGATGTTTGCGAAGCGGACCGGCTCATCCGGCCGATTGCGGAAGGGCGAGCCGATCTGGTTTTGGGTTCGCGAGTTTTAGGGACGGCCGAGGCTGGGTCGCTGCTGCTTCACCAGCGATTTGGCAATCTGGTGGCGACCCTGCTGATCCGCTTGCTGTACGGGCACTCGTATACGGATCTGGGACCATTCCGGGCTATTCGGAGATCTGCTCTGGACCGGCTTGGCATGCGGGACCGAACGTACGGATGGACGGTGGAAATGCAGGTACGGGCGCTGGAGAATGGACTGCGCGTTCTTGAGGTTCCCGTGTCGTACCGGCAGAGGGCGGCCGGAGAGAACAAGGTGTCGGGCAAGGTGCTGGCGAGTCTGCAGGCAGGCTGGCGAATTTTGACGACCGTGATGAAGCTCCGGCTGCGGTTAGGGTGAGCCTGAATGAGATACTACCTCTCGATACTTCTATGACGGATCTCAGGTATCCCATCGGGAAATTCACTTCGCCTACGGAGATCACGACGCAGGATCTTCAGGCGGCGGTTGACGATATTGCGGCACTTCCGGCTGAGCTCCGTGCTGAGACTTCGGGGTTGACCGACAACCAGCTGGACACTCCCTATCGCGTTGATGGATGGACTATCCGGCAAGTCGTCCATCATGTTGCCGACTCGCACATCAACAGCTATCAGCGGTTCCGACTGGCGCTGACTGAAGATGAACCGACGATCAAGCCGTACGACGAAGCGGCATGGGCCATGCTTCCAGACGCGCGGCACGAAGAGATCTCAGTTTCCCTGGAACTGCTGGACGCGCTGCACCGGCGGTGGGC
>JACMLA010000676.1 GCA_014379815.1 Bryobacteraceae bacterium
CCAGCGCCGATTCGCCGTCGCGACCGACTGGTGTTTCCAGCGAAACGGGGTCGCGGGAGATGGTCTTGAGCTTCTGAACCTTCTCCACCGGGATATCCATGCGTCGGCTGATTTCGTCGTTTGTCGGGGCCCGGCCCAGTTCCTTCTCGAGCTCACGCGTGGCCCGGAGAAACTTGTTCATACTCTCATTCATATGAACCGGGATGCGGATCGTGCGGGACTGATCCGCGATCGCGCGGGTGATCGCCTGACGAATCCACCAGGTAGCGTAGGTTGAGAATTTATATCCCCGGCGGTACTCGAACTTATCGGCGGCGCGCATCAGGCCAATGTTGCCTTCCTGAATCAGATCCAGAAGATGCAGACCGCGATTGACGTACTTTTTCGCAACCGAGACAACGAGACGGAGGTTGGCTTCTACCAGATCTTTTTTAGCGCGCTCGGCTTCGATTTCGCCATGCCGGATTACCGTAAGAGTGTGGCGCAGCTCGGTAAGCGTGGCCCCGGCCATCATCTCCCGCTTGCGTACCTCCCGGCGAAGCTCCCGCACGCGGGCACTGATTTCAGGGTCGGGCGAGGCGTCAAGGCGACGGATGTCGATCTCGACGTGATTCATCTCGTCGGCGGCGCGTTCGAGTTCGCGGGCGAACTGCTTCCAGCGTCCATTCAGGAAGGGCACAGAGCGGATCGCGCGTGATGTTTCCACACGGGACCGGTTGTACTTCATGATGGCCTTGCGGCGCACCTTCTTGTTGGTTGTCGGGGCTGCGCTGGCTTTCTCCATCAGCCCAAGTTGTTTGCGGTATTGATTTGTTACTTCAAATAGAGCGTCAGCAACTTCTGTGCGGCGCTTGGTATCAGCCGGGCTACCTTCTTCGATCTCTGTGTTTCCAAGGTCCACGACATCGTCGAGTTCGGAGGGATCACGCCGGACCACCTCTGCGAGCTCCACGACAATTTGCTGTACCAAAGGCGAACGGCTGATGGATTTCTGCATCCGCAGCTTGCCGCGTTCCATCTTTCGGGCAAGAGTGACTTCGCCTTCCCGTGTTAGCAATGGAACGGCGCCCATCTCGCGCAAATATACGCGGACGGGATCGTCAGTATAGATCGACTCTTCTACTTGCGGATTTGCCTGCGGATCTTCGCTGTCCTGCTCTTCGGGATGAAAAAAAGCGGCATCATCATCAAAGGGGATACCAAGCGGCTCTACGCCCTCTGCCAAAAGTTCTTCAAACTGGTCCATTTAGGTTACCTCCCCCAGGCGTTTCACTACATAAAAATAAACACATCCGGGGCAGATGTGCGAGGGTGTCGGTCCGAAGTCCGGGAAAGAATCGGAAACGAAGCGTTTTGGGAAACTTTTTGGAATTGCGCTTGTGTAGAGCGTGAGCCAGTATAACACCAAAGCCCCGGGTCTGTTAGCCCCAATTTAAAGATGTTTCGACATCGTTTCGGTTTCAGGTAAATCTTACAATCCAGAACCACCGACCCTGTACTATTTCGATGCTCGAGGTCCCACATAAGTAACGCGTAGTTCGAACGGCTTGCGGAATTTAATGTGGATCCGAGCGTTTGTGCCGAATCAAGTCCGATACTTCGTTCAGGAAGGCCTCTACGTCCTGGAAATCCCTGTAAACGGAAGCGAACCGCACGTAAGCTATTTTGTCCAGACCCCGGAGCCGGGCCATCAGAAACTCGCCCACCTCGGTCGTCGACATCTCGCGATCGGCATTTTCTGCCAGCTGGCTTTCGACATCGTCTACCATCGCGGCGATATCGCCCATGGCGACCGGGCGTTTTTCACAGGCTTTCAGCAGGCCAGACAGGACTTTCTGCCTGTCGAACTTTTCGCGGCGGCCATCCTTTTTGATCACCATCCAGGGAATCTCGTCGATGCGTTCGTAGGTTGTGAACCTTTTCCCGCACTTGAGGCACTCCCGGCGGCGGCGGATCAGTTCTCCTTCCCGGCTTTCCCGCGAATCGATGACTTTATCTTCCGGATGCGCGCAGAACGGACATTTCATCCTTCAACGGCCTTAGCTTCCTGATTACTGATATTGCGCAGATTCTGCCACTGCAGGCCTTCAGTAAAGGCGAAAAACAGCCCAAACGGAGCAATCGCGAGCCAGCTAACAGCCCAGACAAGCAGGGCGAATGCGGTTGCGGGCTCGATGCCAAGACCGAAGAGCTGCGTCAGAATCAGGACGGCCGCCGCCTGCAGGCCGCCTCCGATAGCCGGCAGCTGGACGATTCCGCCAAACACCACAAATCCGGTAAACACGAGAGTGTCGTTCAGAGAAAATCCCGACGTTGGGGGGAACGCACGGAGAAGGGAGTACATCGATCCGGAGATCAGAATCCATTCGACCGCCGTCCAGCCAAGCACGGCGCCGAGAGTGCGGAGGTCGCCGGTAGACTGAAGTCCAGTGAGGAACGCGTCGAGGCTGCGCTGTACGAAACCTCCGATGCGGGCAGGGAGAATTCCCGCGATTGCCGCTGCTCCGCTTCGGGCTCTTTCGGTAAAAAGCGCAGCTACCAGCAGAAACAGGACGCAACCTGCCCCGGCAACCACGGCCAGCCATCCGGCGGCTTGCAGTAGATCCCGAATCTGAGCAGGAACGGCTAGATCGCTTCGCAGACCGGCTAATGAGATACCGAACAGAAGGACCACACTGAGCAGATCGAAGATTCGCTCGAGAAACCAGGCCGCGATCTGGGACGAGAGCGTGACGCGTTCGCGGACGGAGATCAGCCAGGGTCGGACCAGCTCTCCGGGTCGCCCAAATAGAAGAACGGCGGTAAAGCCGATGGCTGTAGCCGTGATGAGGTGCCGGAGCGAGGCATTGGGCCGGATGGGAGTCATCATGACCTGCCAGCGCAGGGCCCGGATGAGGTAAGTAATCAGGTTGAGCACTACCGCCGCGGTAGCCCAGCCGCCGTGAAGCGAAGCCAGGCTTTGTCCAAACTCGCTCCACTGGAAGCCGGACCCGGAGAAGCGCGCGATACCGGCGGCCACGGCTGCCACCAGCACAACGATGAGGACGATCAGCCCGATACGACGTGATTGCAATGGGTTCCAGACTCCTCAGGGTGTTCTATGATATTGCGAACGACGAAAACCTCGAACTTCCAATGATAATTCTTCGTTCTACCAGTCAGGTGCGGCACAGGCAAACAGCTGGGCAGAGCGGCGCCGGGACCGGAGAACGGAATGGCATTTGTTGCGACGATGCAGGGCGATGGAGGATTCCCAGGCTTGCCTTTAGCACATGGCGGAGCATGGACCGGGCGCGGGACGGCTTCGGTACGAGCTGAATCTTTGGATCCTGACTTTCAGCTGGTGAACGAGTGTCTCTCCGGGGACGAAGCCGCGTGGGAGGAACTGGTCCGCACCCACACGCGCCGCGTCTATGCGGTCTGCTTCCGCTTCACGGGCACGGGGGAAGGAGCTCAGGATCTGACGCAGGAAGTGTTTCTGCGTGTGTTCCGGACCCTCAGAAGCTTCCGCTCGAATGAGGGCTCTTTCTCAGTTTGGCTAAACCGGCTGACGCGGAACCTGCTGATCGACCACTATCGGAAGAGCAGACAGGATCGGGCGACTGAATCGCTGGAAGAGCAACTGCCGTTTTTCGAGGAATCGACCGCGTTGACTTCCAGAGCCGATGGCATGCTTGCCGGAAGGGAAGCCAGCGAGCTGTTGCAGAAAGCGCTCCAGAGGCTATCGCCGGAGTTGCGGGAGACTGTCATTCTGCGGGATATGGAAGAGCTGGAGTATCGGGAAATTGCTGCGATCTTGAAGGTGCCGGAAGGTACGGTGAAGTCGCGGCTAAATCGTGGACGCGCCGAGATGGCAAGAATACTGAGGCGGTTTAAGGCCGTGGTCTGAGAGTTTTATGACGTGCGCTGAGTTTGAAATCCTGTTGTGCGACTACATTGACGGAACGCTCGACGCCGGTCAGCGTGCTGTAGTCGAGGACCATCAGCGGACGTGTGTTTCGTGTGCAGAACTGGCCCGGGATGCTGCAGTTGCCGTCGCGTTTGTGTCCCGGGCAGAAGCGGTGGAACCGCCCCCCGAGTTGCTGTCCAGGATCGCTTTTGCCATTCCTGCGCAGGGTTCGCGAAAGGGCTGGAAGCAGACGTGGTTCGGCTGGTTGCGACCGGCATTGCAGCCCCGGGTTGCCATGGGTATGGCGATGACGATCTTCTCGTTTTCGATGCTGGGTCGCTTCGCTGGAATCGAGGTCAGGCAATTGAAGCCTTCCGACCTGCACCCGGCGGCGGTGTGGTCGGCGCTGGATAACCGGCTGCACCGGACCTGGGAGCGAGCCGTGAAGAATTACGAGAACCTCAGGCTGGTGTACGAGGTGCAATCCCGGCTGCAGGAATGGACCGAGCAGGAAGAAGAAGAGAGGAAAACGCGTGCTCCTGAAAGCAGCGTAGTTCCAGGCGAGACGGAAAAGGGAAAGGGATCGAAATGAATTGCGTAAATCATCCGGAAGAATCAGCATCTGCGTTCTGCCGCACCTGTGGCAAAGCCCTGTGCGATTTGTGTCAGAGACCGGCTCTGGGGACCGTATTCTGTCAGGAGCACGTTGCGGGTTTCTCTCCACCACCGCCGCCACCCAGACCGGATGCCGGCAGCCCCTGGACCGCCAGCGCAGCTTACGCACCTCCTTCGGTTGAAAACTTTGCGTCGTCACCCGGTCTCGCGTTCTTCCTTGGGTTTATTCCCGGAGTGGGAGCCGTATACAACGGACAGTACGCCAAAGGACTGATCCACGCGGTGATCTTTGGCCTGATGGTGAGTATTACGAGTTCCGGGGCAGCCCCAGGCATGGAACCCTTAATTGGAATATCCATGGCCGCATTTATTTTCTATATGGCGTTTGAGGCCTATCACACGGCAATTCGCAGGCAAAGGGGAGAAGCCGTGGACGAGTTTTCGAGCATACTCCCGATGCACAAACGCAGCGGAGCACAGGGTCTTCCAATAGGACCTATCGTGATGATTGTTCTAGGAGTGATCTTCCTGATGAGCACTCTCGAGATCGTTCTGATGCGGGATCTGCTCCGATTCTGGCCTGTTTTCCTGATCGGTCTTGGAGGATATCTGCTGTGGGTCCGGGTCACGGGCAAGGAAGTAGGAGTAAGCGGCAATGATTAATTCGTTTACTTTGCTGCGGGCGGTTCGTGGTCCGATCGTGCTGATCGCTTTAGGACTGCTGTTCCTGATGGATCAGCAGGATGTCGCAGCGTTTCGCCGAACCTGGCCAATCCTGTTGATTCTGTTTGGCGTGTTCAAACTCGCGGAGAGACTGCTGGCCCCTCCTCAGGTTCCTCCGGCTTACTATGGTCCGCCAACGGGTGGCAACTGGACACCTCCGGCATCGCCACAAGGAGGAACACAGGCATGATGAAGAACCGGTTCATAGGCCCGGTCCTGTTGATCACCCTGGGGCTGCTGCTGTTTGTAAACAATCTGGTTTTCCAGCTTCCTCTGGGCCAACTCGCATCGGAGTTCTGGCCCATCTGGCTGATCGTTCCAGGGATCATCCAGATCGGGTTAGGGTTATCCGCAGGCCTGGCACGCGGCTGGGGAGCGCTGACCGGGGGCGTGATTACCACCGTCATCGGATGCTTGTTTGTCCTGCAGAACACAGGCGCTGTCGGGTTTGACCGATCCTGGCCCGTGATCCTGATCGTGGTCGGTCTGATGGAGGCGATGCGCTTTGTAGCCGGAGTACCTTTACGGAGGGGAGTGAGATGAGACGCGGCTCTCTGGTTGCCCCTTTAGTTCTGATCCTGCTGGGCGTGCTCTTCCTGCTCAACAACGTGCAGCCAGAGCTGTCCTTAATCGGCATCGCCGCGCAGTACTGGCCCTTCCTGCTGATTGCGTGGGGAGGGCTCCGCCTGGTAGAGATTCTGCTCTGGTCAGCCCAGGGGAAAGCGTTGCCTGTCTCAGGGATTTCAGGCGGCGAATGGACGTTCATTGTCTTCCTGAGCATCTTCGGTTCAGGCGCTCATGTGGCGACGCACCGGGAACGCTGGCCGGGTTTTAATGTCCGGTTGCGCGGCCTCGAGGTGCTGGGCGACGTCTACGACTATCCGATCGAAGAGAAAGTGGTCTCCACAAGTGGCGGCTCCCAGATCCGGGTTGTCCTGGAGAGCTTACGTGGAAACGCGCGCATCACCGGTGCCGATGTTTCCGAGGTTCGGGTGACGGGACGCAAAACCATCCGGGCGATGGACAAGAGCGATGCGGATCGTGCCGCAGAGGGTCTGGTGTGGGAGGTGGTGCGCGAGGGCTCGACCGTGTTGATCCGGCCCAAGGGCAATTTGCCCACCGACAACGACCTGACAGTTTCGACCGATCTGGACATTACGGTGCCGGCGCAGTCGCGGGTTGAGGCGCGAGGCCGGCGCGGCGATTTCGATATCAGCGACATTCGGGGCGATGTGGACATCGATAGCGACAATGCCGGAGTCCGGTTGCAAAACATCTCGGGGAACGCAAGAATCGAACTCCGTGCCAGCGATATCGTCCGTGCGATCGGGGTCACTGGCAATGTCGAGATCAAAGGGTCGGGCCATGACATTGAACTGGAAAACATCGAAGGTCAGGCTACCGTTTCGGGGAGTTATGTAGGGGAGCTACAGTTCCGGGCGATTGCGAAACCTGTGCGCTTCGAGGGCGGCTCAAAGAAGTACCTCACGGAACTCCAGGTAGAAGCGTGTCCCGGCCAGATTCGCATGAACCGCGGCAATCTGAGTATGGAGAACGTCACGGGCCCGGTTACCGTAGAGGCGAAGTCGAAGGATGTGCAGATTTCCGGATTCTCGAACGGTCTGGATTTGCGGGTAGACCGCGGCGATCTTGAAATTCACGCGGGAAACATCAGCTTGCCCCGGATCAATGCAGTTACCAAATCCGGAAACATTGAGCTGACGATTCCGGAAAATGCGCAATTTTCTCTAAAGGGCTCGGTAGATAAGGGCGAAATTGAGAATGATTACGGATCCATGCTCTCCGTGAGGGACGGAGATCGTGGAGGCACCCTTACCGGTGCTATCGGAGGCGGCCCTGAGCTGATCGTGCACACCAACCGCGGCGTCCTCCGCCTGCGCAAAGGGGGAAGTGCGGAGATCGCCGAACCCATCCCTCCGACGCCACCTCGTCCCACAGCGAGCCGGGTTCCAGCGAGGGCAGCCGAGATCGTCAGGCCCATACCGGTTGAGCGCAATTAGGCTTGCCTCGGCCTCGCTAACGCTTTGCTTCTTTATCGTTTGCAGGTGTGCGGCAGTACTCCATCCCAAGCTGAAAGACTCCGTCCAGAGGACGGCAGCTGCGAACGATGGCGTACCGCTCAAAGATGGTGTTCTTCAAGAGAAGGACAACGCCGGGATCCACAAAGTAATCTACCTGGACCGCGATTCCGCCGCCGCTGATGTCGATCAGAAGCGATGGTCCAACCGGTTTACGGTCTCCCCATTGAGTGAGACGGTACACGTGCAGCAATCCAACCGACGCTGCTGGTTTGCGGGGAGTCTTGCGATGTTCCTTTGCGATGTCAGCCATTACACAAAAAGGGTGGCCTGACATGGCGAGAAATCTCAAAAAGTAGTGTTACAGGAAAGCAACGGCAAAGCGGACTTCTGCTGTTTATGCTAGAGCAGGTTCTTCCGGGGGAATCTCCATGCGTTTCGCGTGCCGCCAGAGCCGTTCCAGATCGTAGTATAAGCGCGTCTTCTCAATGAAGATGTGCAGGATGAAGTCACCGTAGTCCATCAGAACCCATTCGGCGTTGTCGTAACCTTCCACGCTGACAGGAAGCTCGCCGCGATCGTTCTTCATCTGGACGTGAACTTCGTCGCAGACGGCCTGATTCTGGCGGGTATTCGTCCCGGTGCAGATGATGAAAAAATCCGTAAGGCTGGTTATGTCGCGGAGATCGAGGGCAACAAAATCGAGAGCTTTCTTTGACTGTGCGGCGCGAACAGCTGTGAACCAGTTGAGTTGGCCAACGTCAACTTCACTTGCTGCTGCTGAGGGAATAGCCGTAAGATCCTCGTGTTGCGTGCGGATACTGTTCTCCTGCGGCTATCGTACTACACTAAAAGAGGTGCGTCTATTTGGCATAGCAATCGGATTTGTATTCTTACTTACTCTAGTTCAGGCGCAGACCACCAGTCCAGCGAGCCCTGCCGGATCCTCCGTCGATCTTAGTACTGCGCCGATGGCGGACTTGACTGAGATCAAAAAGATGGAAGTGGACCGCCTCCGGGCGATGGCGGAAGCCGGTGCGATTCCTCGCGCGAGACTGGAGCAGGCTCAGGCGGAACTGGCAGACTCGAGAGACAACATGATCCTCCGGCGAAGCCTGTATGGAAGCGTTCGCGTTGAGGACTTCACACCGGAGCAGGCAGACCAGATGGTCGAGGCCGCCCAGAGGCTGGTGGACCGGCAGTCGGATCGGTTTGAGAGTTCTAAAACTCTTGTCCGTGAAGGCGTAATGGCTCGGGCAAACCTCGTGGCCATGCTGGAAGATCTCGAGTTCCGGCGTAAAGCTCTGGATCTGGCTCACTTTCGGGCGAAACTCGTTGAGGAATTGGGAGAATACGCCCGCGCCGAGGAAGCAGCGGATTCTGACGACGGCGTGACGTTTCGGCTGGGTCGGATTGTCGAAAAGTTTAATGGTGGGGGCATTTTCACCAATCTCGACTGGGCTCGTGTGTCTACGGCATTTCAAAAGCAGTTTGCACGCCCTCTGCCTGTCAGTGCCAAAGGCGAAACGGCGACTCACCGTGCGCTGGGCTTTGACCATCGGGGCCGTGTCGACATCGCTTTGAACCCGGACCAGCGCGAGGGAGTCTGGCTTCGCGGCTTTCTGAAACGTGCCCGCATCCCCTATTTCGCATTCCGAGCCGCAGTACGGGGCTCCGCCACGGCACCACATATCCACCTTGGACCGCCGAGCTTACGTCTGCGGATCGCTGACTAACAATCGGACCCTACTAACAATAGAATGAGCGAACACAGGCTTCGCACCCTGATCCCCGCCAGTGACATTGCAGAACGGGTTGCCGCTTTGGGACGGCAGATTACGATTGACTACCCGGGCGACGCGCCCCTGTACCTCGTAGGAATCCTGAAAGGTGCCGTGATGTTCCATGCCGATCTGGCCCGCGCCATTACCCGGCCGGTGCGTGTCGACTTCATAGGAATCTCCAGCTACGGAAAAGAGAAAACCAGCTCCGGTCAGGTGAAGCTGACAAAGGATCTCGATATCTCCATTGAAGGCGCAGACGTGCTGGTGGTGGAGGACATTGTCGACACCGGAGTCACGCTGACGTACCTGCTAGGTGTGCTGCATCAGCGCAAGCCGAAAAGCATCCGGATTGCCGCCTTCCTCGACAAGCCGGAACGCCGGATGCGCCCCGTCCATGCCAGCTATGTCGGCTTCACGATTCCAGACGAGTTCGTAGTGGGATACGGCCTCGACTTCGCCGAAGATTATCGCCACCTCAGAGATGTGTGCGTTCTGGAAAGCGATTAAAGACACCTGTGGCGTGAGTTGTTTTGGTTTCCTTCCCCGCGACCTTGGTTTACGCCCTGATTCTCTCTGTTATGCGGCCTCCGGCACTGGAATGGGTTGTGTGTCCTGGGTTTCCGGGGCTTCGGGTACCGGGACGATTGCGCATGTTTCGTCCTGACCGAAGGAAGCCAATTTCTCTTCATTTGCTGGGGGAAAGTCCCAGCGGCCCTCCAAAA
>JACMLA010000677.1 GCA_014379815.1 Bryobacteraceae bacterium
GCATAGATCGTCATCGCTACCACCAGCGCATAAGCGAGCATGTGGATCCAGCTCCGGCTGCGTCGTTTCGCCATCGCGTAGCCAGCCAGTAAGCCGCTGAGGAGCGCAACACTGATCAGCAATCCAAAGATCAATGCTGGCAAGTGCGTGTAGAGAGCGACCGTGCGCGCCGACGTCACGTCGAACATCTCATTCAGAGCCGGCAGGAGTAATTTTGACGAGATGTGCGTCGGGTCCGCGCGGCTTGCGACTATTGCGCGGGACCAGATCCTCTGCTGTATCCCGGCGGCATCTGCCAGTTCGCGCTCAGTCGCTCTCAGGTCGGGGAGTACCTGGTACACGCGGAGCCGCTTTTCAAGATACTCGCGGAACAAGCCCCGCATGTCAGGCTGGTCGGCGGCGCCAAGAAGGTCGAGGCGGAGATAGGCGGTACCAATTGCGTTAGCTTCTTGCACAATGAGCTGACGCCTGGAGTCCAGACGCGTTGTTCCACCCGCAAAGCTAAACCCAAGGAGGAGACCAAGCAGCGCGAACACCGCGGCTTCAATGGCTCCAATACCTTCTTGCGCCAGTTCCGGCTGTTCTGTCTGGCGGCGGGCTAGACGATAGCCAAGTTCGAGGCAAGCGAGGACTCCGAGGAACAGACCCACCGCGACCGCTATCGCCCAAGTCGCTGGGTTCATGTTCTTAGGTCAGAGTCTGAGAACCTACAGGCAAGCTAACGTGGACCGTCGTGCCCTCGCCTGGCGTGCTGGAAAGCGTGATATCGCCACCGTGCTCGCGAATGATCTGCCGGGAACTGTACAGGCCCCAGTTACCGGTGGAAACGCGGCTCCTGGTTACCCGAAATCCAGGATCGAAGATGGTTGCAATCTGCTCGGCACTCAGGCCCCGGCCATTGTCGATGACCTTGATTTCCACCACATCGAAATTACGTCCAGTGGACACCAGAACACGTCCATCCCCGTTCGTCGCCTCGGTCGCATTGCCCAATAAATTAGAGAACACTGCACTCAACTGCTGAGGACGACATATCAACTCGGGAACCGGCTGCAAGTCAAGCTCAACAGTAACCTTGCTCTTGAACGAAGACTCCAGTAGCCCATATACGTCCGTGATCAGCTCGTTCACATTCGCTGATTGCACCTCCGCCTGGTCCAGGTTGGTGAACCGCTGCAGCCGGGCCACGATCTCTTTCAACCGTTCTGAAGATTGCCGTATGCTCTTGCGAAGCTCGTTTTGCAAGGGAACGAGCCGCTGCTGTTCCGCAGCACTTGACGTAGCCTGGCGCGCGGCCAGCAGCAACAGCGTATCGACTGCGCTGATCAGCGCGCCAACGGGTGAATTCAGCTCATGGCTAAGTGCCGCCGCCAGCCTTCCGGCAGACGCTGCGTTTTGTGCCAGCATGTTCCGCGTCTCGGACTGCCGCATGTTCTCGGACGCCTCCAGCATGCCCCGGTGCATATCCCACATCGATCTTCGCTGGTTGTACAAAACTGCTGTCAATGCCGTGGCGAGGAGACTCAGCATGAACATGAAGACCAAATAGATTCGCTGCACTCCCGGGCCAGCCCCCTGGGCGTTGGTAGTTGTCAGAGCCAGAACGTAGTAGGACACCGCCATTAACAGCCCGAGCGTCATGGTCTGCAACGGACGAAGCGGAATCGCCGACACCATTACCAGGAGAATCAAAGTCAGATTTCCAGGGATAAAGGCGTCGGCACTGGGCATTACAAGATCGACCCGAAGGAAGTACCAGGTAAGGGCAAGTGCGCCAATCATCGCGGATATGCAGCCGATCACCCGCGAGTGCGCGTACAGGACTTTCACGAATGACGCGCCGATCGTCAGCACTCCCACCAGAATCATTACGGTAGCGAGAACCACGCGCAAAGACGTCAGTTCTGACCGATGATCCAGCAGCAGTTCCGCAGCCACCATGAAGGTGGAAACGCCGGCCTCCGCGCATCCAATTACGCGTAGTCCAAGGTGACTCAGGCGGCGAAGCTCCTGCCGGAAGTCCGGGTCCGATTCGGCACCTTGCGTAAGGAACAGACGCTGTAGCTGCTCGGCGAGCATAGTTTACTGTAACTCGGCCCGCATACTGCGAGGCCTAAACAAAGACGAGAGATTCTGACGAGGAGCGGTCGTTGACGAAGGTTTGGTGGACGGCGGGGGGATCGAACCCCCGGCCTCTGCATTGCGAACGCAGCGCTCTCCCAGCTGAGCTAGCCGCCCACAAAGTTCATCTGTCAGAATAGCAAACAGTCAATGGTTTTATCCGACATCGATATCCACCGATATCTCGAAAACGGCAAAATTCGAATCACACCAGCGCTCCCTCCGGAGCAGTTCGGCAGTTGCAGCGTCGACTTCCGACTTGGCCATGAATTTAACGTATTCGAGCACAGCCGCTTCCCTTACATTGACCTGGCTTCGAAAACCGGGCTGGAAGGCATCATGCGGAAAGTTCTGGTAGAAACCGGTGAGCCTTTTATCCTCCAGCCCCGTGAATTTGTGCTTGCGATTACAGAAGAGAAGCTGGAGCTCGATGACGACGTTCTCGGTCGCCTCGAAGGCAGGTCCAGCCTCGGACGCATCGGCATTATTGTGCACGGGACTGCGGGCCTCTTCGATCCTGGCTGGAGCGGCCGGGCAACTCTGGAACTGAGCAATCTGGGACGTATGCCCGTTGCCCTTTACCCCGGGATGCGAATCTGCTCGTTCACCTTCGAGCAGGTGTCTACACGAGTTTCCGTTCCGTACCGCCTCAAGCCCGGCAACAAATACGCAGAACAGGATCAGCCTCTTGCCAGCCGTCTCGATCGCGAAGTTGGCGAAGTGCAGCGCTGAAAGGCAGTCGAAGGCGACTCGTGACCTACAGATCTTCGAAGACTTCGCCAACCGGAATCAACGCGGAGTCTCCCGCTAGTTCAACCAGAATTGCGTCATTCTTTCCGTAGAGAGTCCTCTTGCCGGAGGAGTCGCGGACCTCTATCGTCCGGGTGAGAGGGTCGACGCGCCAGAACTGAAGCGTGCCCTGATCGAGACATCGGGCTTCCAGTTCCTCCAACTTGTAGAGCCGCCTGCGGTTCGACTCAGACAGGACTTCTACGATCAACTCCGGCGGCGACGGGAAGATCCTGCTGACTCGTCGTTCCGCTTCCCGGGATACCACAGCTACATCGGCTCTATGAGCGCGCAAATTGCTCAGCATGTAGGGCAATTCGATGTGCACGCTGCTGTTGCGCAGACCGGTGGCCAGCAATTCATAGATCCGACGCTGGAGCAGGCTGTGCCGGAAGTCCGGGAACGTCAATGACACCACTGTCCCATTCAGAAGTTCCCACTCGCAGCTGTCCGGCAGATCCATGTCGACGAATTCACCGACTTCGATGACCCCCGGTCCGGCAATTAGATCTGCAGAGCTCACAATTTGACCATACTAACTTCGCCCGGAAGAGCCAAATCCACTTTGACCC
>JACMLA010000678.1 GCA_014379815.1 Bryobacteraceae bacterium
GCCCGCTCAGAGCCCTGGAATAGTCGATCGCGACCGATCCGGCAAGAGGCAACAGAACGGCGCAGGCAAGAAAAGCAGCGAGTGATAACACCGATACTGCGATGACCCGGGCCCTTATGTGCGGTCCGTAGTCAGCGCGCATTACATTCAATGCCCAAAGCTGAGCCACGGACGCCCGGCGGGTCCCTCATGCAGCGTTGCTTCGACCGCAAACACATCCCGGATCATCGCTGAATTCAAAACTTCCGCAGGCGGACCAGCGCCCACCAGCTTGCCGGATCGCAGCAGCAGGATGCGATCGGAATACGACACCGCCAGATTGAGATCGTGAGTGACAGTAACAACCAGCAAGCCTTCTTCAGCAAGCGAACGCAGCAGCCGGTAAAGCGAAATCTGGTGCTCGAGGTCGAGATAAGTCGTTGGCTCATCGAGCAGCAGGATCTTTGGCTCCTGCGCGAGCGCCGAGGCTAGCACCAGCCGTTGCCGTTCTCCGCCGCTCAAAGTAGAAAAGTTCCGATCCCGAAATGCCTCGGTTCCCGTCAGCTTCAGAGCACGATCGACTGCGGCCACATCCGCAGCAGACTCAAACATGGAGTCGCCCCAGGGCGTCCTGCCCATCAGCACCAGTTGACCGCCGGTGAAAGGGAACTCCAGCTTGAGACCCTGCGGAACCACAGAAACCAGTCTTGCCAGAGCCGGGCGTTTCCATTCCCGGATCTCCCGTCCTTGCAACCGACAGCTGCCGGAATAACCGGGACGAAGCTTCGCGAGAATGTTCAGCAGAGTCGACTTGCCCGCCCCGTTGGGACCCGCAATCGCCACGAGTTCCCCCGCTTGCAATCGGAGAGAAATATTGCTCAGTGCGGAAGCTCCGTTGTAACTCAGCCCCACATCGGTTAGTTCGTAGAAGTCATCGGTCACTGGAACAGCTCCACCTCACTGGAACAACTCCGGATGCAATAAAGCGGCCAGTCGTCGCGCGCATTCCACAACTCGCGGACCCGGCACGACAAATAACTCGCTGGCTACGATGTGGACGCGTTTATTGCGAACCGCCGGAATCGTCGGGTAGCGGCCCCATAGACCAATCTCCGATTGCGCCTGAGCCGTCGATATTGCGTTCGCATCGGCATGCTCGCCCATGTCGATAATGACTTCGGGGTTCCGGGATACGATCTCTTCCTGGACAACCTTGACGTAGGGAACGCGTGCGTCCCCAAGGATGTTTTTCCCGCCCGCTGCCGAGATTACTTCATCCAGATACGACAGCGGTCCGACAGCAATCACGCCTTCCAGAGATCCGGGGTTGCGGCCTACGACAAACAAGGCCGGGGTCGGTCGGGCATTCCCCAGGCGGCGTTTCACATCCTGCAGCTGCCCCTGAATTTCCGAAGTAAGTCGCGTCGCCCTGTCCTGCACGCCCGCACTGTCGCCAATCGCCCGAACAGTGGTAAAGATATCGGCAATCCTGTCGAGACGCACATCGAGAGTCTTTAGCCCAACACCCTCGAACTTGGCAGAGTTTTGAATTGCAGTCTGCTGTACGACCACCAGGTCAGGACGCAAGGAAAGAATGACCTCCATATTCGGAGCCATCCAGGTCCCAACTTTCGGCAGCTTAGTTACTGACGCCGGATACTTACAATACTGAGTTACTCCAACAACACTGCTCCCAAGTCCCATCGCAAACAAAATCTCTGTAATTCCGGGAGCTGTCGAGACAATGCGTTTCGGAATGGGCTTGGTTTGCTGCGCGAAAGCCAGCAAAGGTGTAAACGCCAGCAATTGACGGCGGAGCATCGTCGACCTTTCCCCACTCATCCCGCGATCTCCTCAAGAATCTTTTTGACCTCGCCGCCGGGGTCAGGTGAGTTCGTCACCTGACGTCCAATCACCAGATAGCTGGCACCTTCTGCCATAGCTTGTCGTGGCGTTGCTATGCGTTTCTGATCCCCCGGGTCAGCACCTGCGGATCGCACTCCCGGAGTCACCAGAACCATATCCGGCCCTGTGATGTTGCGCACTGCAGCCACCTCCAGCGGGGAGCACACAATCCCTGCGACCCCGGCAGCAACTGCGTTGCGCACCCGAAGCTGCACCAGATCGTCCACACTTTTCTCGTACCCGTCAGCCAGCAGGTCTGCGTTGTCGAAGCTCGTGAGAACCGTCACACCAAGGATGTGCAACTCGGATCCGGTTCGCCCCTGCATGGCTGCAAGCATTACCTGTGGAACCGCGTGCACCGTAAGAAAGCGGGCTCCCATGCGGGCAACCTGAGCCACCGCCCTCGTAACGGTCTGGCCAATGTCATATAGCTTTAGATCGAGGAAGACCTGATTACCCTCAGCTACAAACTCGTTTACCAGTTCGGGCCCGGCTGCCGTGAACAGTTCCAGTCCGACTTTGAAGAACCTGACATGGTGGGTTAGCTTCCTGACAATTGCCCGCGCCTGTCCGGCACTCTCCACGTCCAGAGCAATGATCAGGGGGTTATCGTTCATCAGAATACCTGACGCGAAACGACGTGAATCGGATTGCCGCCCTTCGGAACAACCCGGCCAATCGGAAAAGCGTCGGGCTGCCGGACCAGCAGTTGACCCAGATCGCGTTCTGCAATTGCGATCAGCAAACCACCGGAGGTCTGTGGGTCATACATCAGAGCCAGCAGTTCAGCAGCAATTTCACTGTCGACCGAGACGCTTTCCCGGACAAACTCCTCGTTGTTTCGCTGACCTCCCGGAATTGCTCCAGCTTGCGCGTATTCGAGCGCTCCGGGCAGAAACTGGATCGCCAGTGCCGAGATCTCCAGCGTGACATCCGAGGCAACCGCGAGTTCCCGGGCGTGCCCAAGTAAGCCGAAACCGGTGACATCCGTGCAGCCTTTTACATCGAGATCTGCGATAGCTTCAGCAGACCCGCGATTCAGCCGCAGCATGGACGCAATGGAGGCTTGTACATGCTCGTCACCGGCAAGACCTCGTTTCAGAGCCGTAGCAATTACACCGGTGCCGATGGGCTTGGTTAGTACCAGCACGTCTCCGGGACGAGCACCCGCATTCGTCAAAACGCGCTCCGGATGCACGGTTCCTGTGACCGAATAACCAAACTTGATCTCTTCATCGTTGATGCTGTGCCCGCCCAGCACCACGCATCCAGCTTCGTGAATCTTATCCGCACCGCCACGGAAAATTGCCTGGAGATCCTCAATACTCTCCTTCGCGGGCCATGCACAAATAGACAGCGCCGTGATCGGCGTGCCTCCCATTGCATACACATCACTCAGGGCATTCGCGGCCGCAATGGCTCCGAACGTGTACGGATCGTCAACAATCGGCGTAAAAAAGTCTACCGTCTGCACCAGGGCGCACTCCGCCGAAAGCCTGTACACCCCGGCGTCGTCCGAGGTCTCATAGCCGACCATCACATTCGGGTTGTGCACGCGCGGCATCCCGGCGAGCGCCTGATCCAACACCTTTGGACCGAGTTTAGACGCTCAACCAGCTGCTTTTACGTGCGCCGTCAGTTTGCGGGACAAGACACCAGTGTAGCGGCGCGGCGGCCGTTCTTCTAACGCAGAAATCCACTGGCACGTGACATCGGAGAGCTGATCTCATCGTTGTGCGAATCATCCAGAGCCAGCACCCGGCGCAACTCCGGCCCAAAACCGTTCTGCACATTTTCGGGAATCAAACGCTTCTGGTACTGCTGCTGCGCAATGTCCCAGCGACAGTAAAATCCGTGCAGAGCCCGCCTCGGATTCGCCGTACGGTTCTCCGTTCCCCCGTGCCACATATGCGCATTCATGATCACCACTGTGCCCGCTGGAGCAGTAACTAAGATCTCCTCGGGATGACCGGCTTCCAGATCCGGCAATTCGTCCTGTGGTCTCCGCTGCCAGCGATGCGAACCGGGAACAATGCGAAGGGCTCCGTTATCGGCGGTAAACTCGTCCAGCATCCACACCGTGTTGCATACCGAGTAGCCCTGCTCGTCAGGCAGAAGTCCCATGTCGACATGCAGCGGCTGACGCGACCACGAATCCGGATTTGCCGAGCGTGCGTTCAGACTGGAAAGCTTGTACCGGCTGCCAAGCACCGCTTCGACATACTCCAGAATCGCAGGAGTTGCAACGATCCGCCCAAACACCTCGCCCTTGGCAACTAAGTTCGCCAGCCTTCGCACGTGCGGCTCCTGCCGGAATTCGGAGCCTGCATTCCCGCCTTCCTGTTCGAAGAGTTCTTCCGTGCACCGGGTCAATTCGGCCAGTAAGTCGGCAGACATCCAGCGTTCCAGAACCACGTAACCCTCGGTATCCAAAAGCTTCCTGTGTTCGGCAAGCATGACCGGGCCTCCGGGGCAAATATATCCTAAGGTGATACCTCAGGAGCGTATGGCAAAAACACACTCAGACATAGGATTGATCGGCCTCGCCGTTATGGGCCAGAATCTTGCCCTCAACATCGCCGACCATGGCTTTCAGATCTCGGTCTACAACCGCACGACTTCGACCATGGAAGAATTCGTTGCGGAGCATTCCGATACACCGGGCGGAGTTGTTGGAACAAAGACTCTGGATGAGTTCGTCCAGTCTCTTAGTCGTCCGCGTAAGATCGTCATCCTTGTAAAAGCCGGTGGACCAACGGATGCAGTTATCGATGGCCTGTTACCGCTTCTGGAAAAAGACGACATCATCATCGACGGCGGCAACGCGAAGTGGGACGATACGATCCGACGCGAGAAAACGCTGGCAGAAAAGGGCCTGCGGTTTGTCGGCTCCGGTGTATCCGGGGGAGAAGAAGGAGCCCGATTCGGCCCTTCTCTGATGCCCGGTGGCGCACCCGAGGCCTACGCCGAGATCGAACCGATCTGGACTGCCATCGCAGCCAGGGTTGACGAAAACACAGGTAAACCCCTGACCGGCGCCTCACCCGGCAAGCCAATCCAGGGCGGAGTCGCCTGCACCACATACATCGGTTCCGACGGAGCCGGTCACTACGTGAAGATGGTGCACAACGGCATCGAATACGGCGACATGCAGATGATCTCGGAGGCGTACCAGATCCTTCGTATCGTCGCAGGCAATACGCCGGAAGAGGCGGGAGCAACGTTCTCAGAGTGGAATACCGGAGTCCTCGATTCGTTCCTGATCGAAATCACAGCCGACATTCTGAAGTTCAAAGATCCGGTAACCGGTCAGCCTTTCGTCGAAGTCGTGCTGGATGCAGCGGGCCAGAAAGGTACGGGCAAGTGGACCAGCACCAGCGCACTCGATATGGGAGTGCCCGCCCCTACAGTGGCCGAAGCCGTTTTTGCGCGGTTCATGAGCGCC
>JACMLA010000679.1 GCA_014379815.1 Bryobacteraceae bacterium
ATTTTGCCCTTATTGGGGGCTTTCTGCGTAAGAACGCTAACCGGGGGTGCTATCAGTCTCGTGACACTGGGAGATCTGGCAGATACCTCTACCGACGGCAGGATCCGGAGGCGCGGCGAAGGCAGCCTTACGATCGCCACCCCGCTTAGCAGGAGCAGTAAATTCACTGCCACCGATATCGCCCCAACGAGAATCCAGTGCCGCAGGCCCGCGGGTGGCTCTGCTTCAAAACCGAAGTTCGGAACGGCTAGTGGTTCCACCGGAAGTTCTGTAACGAGGTGTTCCACTGGAATTCAGGACGACTTCGCAACGGCAACGGTTGCTAATTCGCCCGCAATCGTCGTATTAACCAGGTCCCCGTGCTCCGCAATTCTCTCGAGGATGTCCAGACAGACCTGAAGAGCCCGTATCGCTTCTTCTGCGGACACCACGGGAGCTGTTCGGGTGCGTATACAATTCACGAACGATTCCAGCTCCAGCCGTAAAGGCTCCTGCTTCTCCACCGGAATCGAGGCAAACTCGACCTCTCCGTTCCGGACTGACACTCGCGACAAGTCCTGGCGTGAGTAGTCCAGAGACAAGTACTCGGATGGCTGGAACACCCGCAGCTTCCGGATCTTCTCTACCGATGCGCGGCTTGCCGTCAGATTTGCAATGCAGCCATTAGCAAACGCCAGTCGAACGTTGGCTATGTCTACTTTGTCTGAAAGGATGCGGATGCCCGCTGCCCGGATTTCCTCGGGCAACGCACCCACCAGCGCCAGCAGAATGTCCACATCGTGGATCATCAGATCCAGAACCACATCTACATCCATGCTGCGAGGAGTGAACAGGCTCATCCGATGGATTTCAAAGAAGAGCGGCAAAGTGGCAACGGATTGCAGCGCCTGCACCGCGGGATTGAAACGTTCCAGATGGCCGATCTGCAAAACACGTCCGTTCTCTCTGGCAGCATCCATCAGTTCTCTCGCGTCCCGCAAATTGGCAGCGATGGGCTTTTCTACCAGAACATGCAGGCCATCTCGAAGCAGGCTGCAACCCACAGAGGCGTGCGTGCTCGTGGGAGTAGCGACGACAACCGCGTCTGCAAGCGAGCCAAGGGAATTCAAATCCAAAGCCGGGCACCCAAACCGATTGGCTGCTTCGGACGCTCTGCTCTCGTCGGTATCCACAACACCGACAAGGCTGACGCCTGACATATCGCTAAGAACCCGGAGGTGATTTGTGCCGAAGGAACCCGCGCCCACGACTCCGACGCGAACGGAGTGCATCTTTATCCTCCGAAGTTATCACAAACTGTCACTAAATTTGTGTTGCCAGACATGCCGCAATGCGGTTACCGTAAAGCGGTGGAGAGCAAAGAAACGGCGAATCTAGCGCTTGGATTTCCGGAGTTTTCGGCAGAGCAGGAGTTGGTTCACCGTTCGGATCTCCAGCTTGCCGTCGCTCGCTTCCAGGAACGCATGGCGGACCCGAACTCGTCTGTCCGCGCAATCCGTCATCATCCGGCTCGTCCCGCCAGAACAGAACCTTTCCCGGATTTCTTAAATCAGCAACTGCGCGCCGCCTTAGCCAAACGCGGCATTCCCGAGCTCTACATCCACCAGGCGGAAGCTTTACGCCATGCGCACGAGGGCCGCAACGTCGTCGTCGTCACGCCCACCGCCAGCGGGAAGACACTCTGCTATAACCTGCCCGTCCTCAACCACCTGACCTCTGAGCCGAATGCCCGGGCAATGTATCTGTTCCCGACCAAGGCGCTCGCGGAGGATCAACTCCACGAGTTTCAAGGTGTCATCAATGAAATGGGCGCGGATTTCCGGGCGTTCACATATGACGGGGATACGCCTCAGGATGCCCGCAAAGCCATTCGTGAGCGTGCTCATGTGGTCCTCACGAACCCGGACATGCTTCACTCCGGGATGCTCCCGCACCACACGAAATGGGCGAAGATGTTCGAGAATCTTCGCTACTTCGTAATTGACGAGTTGCACTACTACCGGGGCGTCTATGGCAGTCATCTCGCAAATTTGCTCCGGCGTCTGAAGCGTGTCTGCACATTTTACGGATCGGACCCGCAGTTCATCTGCTGCTCTGCCACGATCTCGAATCCCAAAGAGCTCGCGGAAGCCCTGACAGGCAGAGAGTTTGAATTAGTCGCTGAAAATGGCGCACCCAGCGGAGACAAGTATTTCGTCTTCTATAACCCGCCCGTCGTAAATCGTCAGTTGGGAATCCGCCGCAGCTACCTTCATGACACGCGGCGGCTTGCGATGGAATTCATTGAGCGGGGGCAGCAAACGCTCGTGTTCGCCAACAATCGCCTGGCTACTGAGGTCCTGCTGACGTATCTGAAGGAAGCCTGCGAGCGTCGGCCTATGGGCCCTGAGATGGTGCGTGGCTACCGTGGCGGCTATCTGCCGCGGGAGCGCCGGGAGATCGAGAAGCGCCTCCGCAACGGCGATATCCGGGCAGTCGTGTCCACCAATGCGCTGGAGCTTGGCATCGATATAGGTTCTCTGGACGTCGTCGTGATGGCTGGATACCCAGGAACGATCGCGTCCACATTGCAAAGGGCCGGTAGAGCCGGCCGGCGCCTTGGGGCATCTCTCGCCGTTCTGGTTGCTTCCAGTGCACCTCTCGACCAGTACATCGTCGAGCATCCGGATTACTTTTTCCGGCGTTCTCCCGAGCACGCTCATATCAATCCCGACAATCTGGAAATCGCGCTCAGTCATCTTCGGTGCGCCGCGTTTGAACTGCCAATTCGCGAAGGGGAAAAGTTCGGCCAGCACGATACTGCCGAGCTTTGCCGATTCCTGGAAGAGTCAGGCTTCCTCCATTTGTCCGGCGGCGCATGGCACTGGACTTCCGATACCTACCCGGCGGACACCGTAAGTCTGCGTGCGATCACCAGCGATAACTTCGTCGTCGTCGACATTACGGGCGATCACAAGGTAATTGCAGAGGTCAGTTTCCCGACTGCGCTCACTACGCTGCATGAGAAGGCGATCTACCTTCACGAAGCGCGCCAGTTCCAGGTCGAGAGATTCGACTACGATGGCCGCAAAGCTTACGTACGCCGAGTCGATTGCGACTACTTCACCGATGCTATCGACTACACGCAGGTAAAGGTACTGGAAGAGTTCGACCGGGCTCCGGTTCAAAGTGCGTCGATTGCGCATGGGGACGTGCGTGTCAACACGCAGGTCGTCGGCTGGAAGAAGATCAAGTTCTTTACGCTCGAAAACGTCGGTGCCGGTCACCTGTCAATGCCGGAGCAGGAAATGCACACGACTGCTTTCTGGCTCCACTTTCCCGCGGCGTTTCTAACCCAGTTCCCAGACTTGAATCCGGCCGATCGGCAAAGCGGTCTCGCGGGACTTGGCAATGCGCTACAAACTGTTGGCTCGTTGCTGCTGATGTGCGATAGCCGCGACATGGCGGTAGCGCTGACAGAAGACAGCTCCAATGGTGTGACTGCGTGGGAACCGAACCTCTACTTGTATGACACCTATCCGGGAGGTATCGGGCAAAGCGCCCCTCTGTTCCGGCTCGCTAAGACACTCCTGCAACGCACCCGCGAACTGATCGAAGCATGCCCTTGCGAGCAAGGATGTCCCAGTTGTGTCGGACCAGTCGGCGAAATTGGAGAGCGCGGAAAAGAAGCCGCCAGCCGGTTTCTCGCAGCGCTGATAGTCGATCAGGTGCCGGTTCGGGCCTCTTCCGGAAATACCGCATAGCCGCTTGGCGGAGCATACATCGCTTCCACAAGCTGCAGACGCTTCCGGAGATACCGGCTCGGTATCTGCCGTGGGCCCGTCTCTACATCGATATCGCAGCAGATTCCGTGCAAATACAACGTCAATGTGTCGATGAACGACTGCCGCAGATAATCCCGAAACGCCCGTGTCTCGCGCTGCCCCGCGTTGCCTTTTGCAAGCAGAGCCTGCTTCAGATTCCAGCTGGCTTCGTCGACTTCTCCGTACACGCTGATGCGCAATTCTTCACGAATCAATTCGGTGTACTTCGCCTTG
>JACMLA010000084.1 GCA_014379815.1 Bryobacteraceae bacterium
CTTGCCGCCGACGTCGCGCACCGCAACACTGGATTCGATCACGCGCGCCGTGAAATAACCCTTCTCCTGATAGAAATTGCGGATCATCTCTTCGTCAATGTCGAGCTTGCTGCGGTCGAAGCTCTTGGCGAACAGATTCTCCAGCAGAATGGAGCGCGGCAGACCAACCGGACGAAGATTGCGCATGGCGCGCCGCACAACACGGTCTGTAAAGACAGTATTGCCTTCGATCTCGATGTTGCCGACCTTGACCTTCGGGCCTTCGTTCACTTTGAAAACTACTTCCAGCGAAGAGGGCGGTATCTGCCGGATTTCCGGAGAAACTGTAGCGTACTGGCGACCGCGCTCAGAGAGAAACTCACGAAGGACGTTGCTGGCGCGCTGCACGCGGTTCGGGTCGTATTGCTGCTCGACCGACAAACCAACCTTTCGTTCCTTGAAGCGGTCCAGAATCTCCGAGACCGTCACGCTCTTGGCTCCGTCGTACTTGATCGACCGGACCATCCGCCGTTCGGTAACCAGGAAGCGAATCATCCAGCCTCCGTTCGGACCGGCTTCGCGTTCCAGTCGAAGGTCGTCAAAGTAACCCGCATTCCACAGCGCCATAAAGTCGCGCTGCAGAGTCTCGTCATCGTACCTGTCACCCTTCTTGGTAAAAATGCGCGCTCGCAGGGTTTCCTGCGGAATTCTCCGGGATCCGCGGAATTCAATTCCTTCAACGATGTTCTCCGGAGCGATTACGCCTTCCTGTGGCGCCGGCTTCGGAGTTTCCAGCTGCGGTGCTGTTTGAGGAGGAACAGGTTGTCCTGCAGGGCCGGTAGCAGGCTTGGGAGCCTGCGGTGCAGCAGCAGGAGGTTGCGGGTCCTGGGGGGACGTGGGAACCGTCTCAAACGGATTCTGCGATGTGCTCTGGCTCGGCGGTTTCGGTGCCGGAACTTGCGTCGGGCTAGTCTGACCCCAGACCTGCAAACAACACACAGACAGAATCAGGGCTGGCAGGCTTTGAAGCCTGTGGGACATCATGCTGAGGCAAATTCCTTTCCACTCTGGGACTTTCACCAGACGTAAGCCAGGCAGGGTGGGTTCCCGGCGAACAATACTGGTGCAAGGATCATTCCATATTCTAACTGATTGACGCTGCGTGGCCCACCCCACGTTCCGCCGTGATTGTGCGGCACCTGTGTTGCCCCAGGTGCACGAGGGTCGCACCTGGTCGGCGCGCACGGAAAAGCAATCAGGCATACAATGGCTGCAGTCCGAAGGTCGCCGCAGATCTTCTTCAGGAGGCTTCACTTGACGGTTTCAAGGCGCCATTTCTTCTATGGCAGTTTGTTCGCGGGCGCGGTCCCGGTTGGCGGGTTCGGCAGCACGGCATCGCTGAAGTCGATGGGGTACAAATCCCCTAATGAAAAACTGAATTTTGCTGCGATTGGATCGGGCGGCCAGGGTGCGACAAACCTTGCCGCAGCCGCACCCACCCAGAATGTCGTGGCGCTTTGCGATGTGGACGACCGGCGTGCAGGTCCAACCTTCGAGCGTTTTCCTAATGCCTCAAGGTTCCGTGACTTCCGCCAGATGCTCGACAAAGAAGCGAAGAACATCGATGCGGTAATCGTCGCCACTCCCGACCACATGCACGCCACCGCAGCCATGTGGTGCATGGAGCGCAACAAACACGTCTACGTCCAGAAGCCCCTGGTACGAACAGTTTGGGAAGCCCGCCAAATGCGCGAGGCCGCGAAAAAGTACAAGGTCGCCACTCAGATGGGCAACCAGGGATACTCCAACGAGGGCACGCGCCAGTGCGCTGAAATCATCTGGAACGGAGATATCGGCAGTGTCACTGAAGTTCACGCGTGGAGCGATCGTCCTTTGTGGCCGCAAGGTCTGACGGAGATCCCTAAGGACGAAACAGTGCCGTCCACACTGGACTGGGATCTGTGGCTTGGTATCGCAGAAAAGCGACCCTACACCGCGGGTGGAAAGACCGAACCCGATCGCTGGGGCGGTTTCTACTATCAGCCCTTCAACTGGCGCGGCTTTTACGACTTTGGGTGCGGTGCTCTGGGTGACATGGCGTGCCACATCCTCGGTGCACCCAACATGGCGCTCCACTTGTCGAATCGCAAGCTGGTTGGAGTAGAGGCAATCAAAAAAGAGGGCGTCAGCCCGTTCATGTTCCCCAAAGCGTCAGTCATCCGCTTCGACTTTGCGGCTTACGAGAACATGCCGGCCCTGAAAGTCTTCTGGTATGACGGAGTGAAGGAAAGCCCTAAGATCGCCGGTGTTCCCGAAGGGGAGTGGCTTGGCGATCCGCCCATGATTCCTCGCGCTGGAGGCCCCGGCGGACCTGGTGGACAGGGGCGCCGCGGACCGGGTGGGCCTAATGGGCCTAGCGGACAAATGGGGCCGATTACACACGAATTCCGCTCGCCCGGTCGCGTCTTCAATCAGGCAGATTTCGACGCCTTAAAAGCGTCAACCGAGCCGCTGCGCTTTCCAACTCCCGATGGCAGCCTCTTCGTCGGCGATAAAGGCATGCTCACTACCGGTACTTACGGCGATGTCACGCGACTCATTCCCGTCGAGAAAATGAGGGACTACCGGCTGCCGCCGCCCACGCTGACACGCTCGCCCGGGCACATGCTGGACTTCATCCGGGCCTGCAAAGGTGGAGACGCGGCGTGCTCCAACTTCGACGTTTCCGCGCCCTTCGTCGAGTGGATGCTGCTCGGCGTCATCGCTCTCCGGCACGAGGGCAAGCTGGAGTACGATCCCGACAAGATGCGCATCACGAACAATAACGAAGCCAATAAGCTCCTCAAGCCGACATTCCGCAAGGGCTGGGACTTTCATTCGGTCAAGTCGTGACCGCCAAATGAATCTAATCGCAATCACGCTTACTCTGGTAATCGCCAGCGCCGCGTGCGCGGCTGCCGACAGCAAGGCCGACCCTGTGAAAACCGGGAACGACGTGGTGGAAGTAAAAGCTTCGGCGCTGGTCGGCCGCGAGTCTGTGAAAGCGATGCTGGGCACAGATCCTGGCGTCGAGATTATCGCCTTGCAGATTGAGGTTCGTCCCAAAACCGACGACGGCGTCAAGATCTCACGCGATGACTTTATTCTGATCTCGCGTCGCGACGGCCAGCGCAGTTCCGCCATGCATCCCAGCCAGATCGCAGGTGCCGGCAGCATGAGTGTCCAGACCAGAGGGCCCGGTGCTTCAGGGGGAACGCTGGGATCGCCCCGGCGTCCCATCTGGGGTGGCATTCCAGGAACGGGAACTCAGCCCTCGCGTATCGGAGGCGACAACGACGTGGCAGTCGTCAGCAATGCGGAAACCAAAACCTCGATCACAGATCGCAAGGACCTTGCCGAAAATCCTCTTCTGGCAGCCCTGAAACAGAAGGAAATCACGGAAGGCAAGAGCACTGACACCGTGCACGGGTACGTGTTTTATATCTTCGACGGCAAACATCGTCTGAAGGATCTGGAGCTGTTGTACAAGACCTCAGACGGCAACCTGATTCTCGATTTCCAGAAGTAATGCGCGTCGAAGAACTGGACACGCCCGCACTGATCGTCGATCTCGACATCATGGAGCGCAACCTGAAGCGTGTCCAGGACTACGCGTCTGAGCACAACCTGCGGCTTCGTCCACATACCAAAACCCACAAAATTCCTGCTCTGGGGCGACGCCAGCTGGATCTCGGCGCCGTCGGCCTGACGGTAGCAAAAACCACCGAAGCAGAAGTGATGCTCCAGGCGAAACCGAAAGATCTCCTGATCGCCTATCCCGTATTCGGCGCATGGAAGCTACGCCGCCTGGCAGCTTTAGCGAAGCAAACTAAAGTTACCGTAGCGCTCGACGGTGTCGAAAGCGTGCAGGCCCTTGCCGAAGCCGCCGACCAGTTGGATTTCCATATCGGTGTCCTGATTGAGTTCGACGCCGGTCTCCATCGAGTGGGTGTTACCCCTGACGGTGCTCTGGCGACTCTGACCCGCGCCGTCTCCCAATCATCAAGGCTGGAGTTTCGCGGACTGACGTTCTATCCGGGGCAGATCAAAGACGTACGAAACGGTGGCGCAGCCGCAATGGCCGATCTGGATCGAATTGTCGAAAAAGCTGTTGCCACTGTGGAAGCAGTTGGCTTGTTTCCGGACATCGTCAGTGGGGGCTCAACTCCAACTTTGTTTGCCTCGCACCACGTCACGCGACTCACTGAAATCCGTCCAGGTACGTACATCTTCAACGACCGGAATACATGGCTAATGGGTGCCTGCAAGCTTGAAGATTGCGCCGCGTTCGTGCTGACAACAGTGGTATCCACGGCTGTGCCGAACCAGATGATCCTAGATGGAGGATCGAAAACCTTTTCGTCGGATCGTCCCGTTTTTCCAGACGCGGAAGGCTTCGGTTACCTGCCGGACGCGCCCGGTGCGAAGTTCACTAAAATGAATGAAGAGCACGGTTTCGTCCAGACTGGAGATTACGCAGGGAAGTGGAAAGTCGGAGACACCGTGCGCGTGATGCCTAACCACATCTGCGTAGCAGTCAATCTGCACGAAAAAGTGTATGGTGTTCGCGGAGAGGAAGTCGAAGAAATCTGGCAGGTGGAAGGAAGGGGTCGACTCCAGTAGCCAACCCCGGTTCTGATACGAGGACTAGGAAGCCATCTTGACGCTGGCGATAGTCAGAGTGTCGCCTTCGAGGTTACCCGTGACGGTCACTTTGTGGCCCAGATGCTCGGTCACTTTATCCTGATTGCCGATCTTGATGACCTTATCTCCGGTCACGAACACGGCGGCCTGACCGCCCTTAACACAACCCTTTACACAGCTCATGGACTTCTCAGAGGCGTCAGCGTGAGCTTTCGCGCACTTTGCATCCGAAATAGTGCCCGTCCATTCTCCTGCAAACATGCTCGCAGCGAACAGCGAGAAGACGAAACCGAATTTCTTCATGTGAATCTCCTTACGAAAGTACCGCCGCCCCGCTAAGGACATGGGTACTAGCAAGAATAACCCCTGAGTACCGATTTTGCAACCGCCAGTACAGTTTGGGCATGTTCCGGACGGGGAATGTTTCAGCTAAATTTTTCTCCAACAAGTTTGTACGAAAATGTTCTCAGTGTCATCGGATCTTTACGTTTCGCAAATGCGGATGTAAACCGATAAGTGCACGCTAAATCAGAATGGTAAGTCCCTTTTGCATCGGAGTGTTTGCTTGAGCGGTGATCGCGTTCACTATCTCTGGCGGGACCCGTCGGTGGCCCGCAGTTTCCGGACTGCTATCTCCCTTCACAGTCATACCCGGCAATCGAAGGAATCCCTCGGGTTCATTCCGAGGTACGCCAAAACAATTCCAGGGCTGTCCGGTCTCGTGCAAGCCCAGGAACGAAAGTATGAGCGCGTGCATGGCACCCAGCTCGATTTCGATAACGCCTGGTGGACTCCACCTCTATCCCCGCGGGAAGCGTATGAGCTGGAGCGTAATCAAATCGAGCAGCAGCTTTCCCTGAAGGCCCTGGTTTCGCTAACGGACCACGACGACATCGAAGCACCCATGCACCTCCACGTGCTCAGCGAAATGAATGAGGTGCCGATCTCTGTGGAGTGGACCGTTCCCTACGGTGCATCGTTCTTCCACGTCGGAGTGCATAATCTGCCGTCAAAGCACGCCCACGCGACGATGGAGGTGCTCACGGCCTTTACCGCATCCCCCGACGAGACCCGGTTGCGCGGCGTCTTCGAGATGCTGGCCGGCTATCGTTCCACGCTCATCGTTCTGAACCACCCTCTGTGGGATGAGCCGGGAATCGGGACCGATGCACACCGGGCTCTGCTTAATCGCTTCGTCGCTAACTACCGGCCATATCTGCACGCAGCGGAGTTGAATGGTCTTCGTTCCTGGAATGAAAACGCAACCGTCGCGCAGTTCTCGAAAGAGATCGGGCTGCCGCTGATCTCCGGAGGCGACCGTCATGGATGTGAGCCAAATGCAAATGTGAATCTCACAAATGCTTCCACATTTCCGGAGTTCGTCGATGAGGTTCGCAACAATAAATTGA